>DATNBU010000010.1 GCA_035571835.1 Candidatus Limnocylindrales bacterium
GACCGACGTCACGGGCGTCTGCACGCTGCCGGAAGGAACCGAGATGGTGATGCCGGGCGACACGGTTCAGCTCCAGGTTACGCTGATCATGCCGATCGCCATGGACGAAGGCCTGCGCTTCGCCATCCGCGAAGGCGGCCGAACGGTCGGCGCCGGCGTCGTCAGCAAGATCACGGAATAGACGGAACAACGGCAGAAGGACGAGATCTGACTTTATGATGTCCGAACGCATTCGCATTCGCCTCAAGGCCTACGACCATCGTGTACTCGACCAGTCGGTGCGCGATATCGTCGACGCGGTTCGCCGCACCGGCGGCCGTGTCGCCGGCCCCGTCCCCATGCCGACCCGTATCGAGCGTTTCACCGTGAACCGCTCGCCGCACGTCGACAAGAAGTCGCGTGAGCAGTTCGAGATCCGCACTCACAAGCGGCTCCTCGATATTCTCGAGCCCACGCAGCAGACGATCGATTCGCTCGGCAAGCTCGACCTGCCCGCCGGCGTCGACGTCGAAATCAAGCTGCACTGAAGCAAGTAGCAGGAACGGAGAACGCAGATGCTCGGCCTCGTTGGCAAGAAAATCGGAATGACCCAGCGCTTTGTCGAAGGCGGCAACCTGGTTCCGGTCACGGTGATCGAAACCGGTCCGTGCACCGTCGTGCAGGTGCGCACCACCGGCACCGACGGCTACGAAGCGCTGCAGGTCGGATTCGGAACGCGCCGCGAAAAGAACCTGTCGAAGGCGGTTCGCGGCCACATGAACAAGGGCGGGCGCGCGACATTTGCCTCGCTCCTCGAGTTCCGTCTGCGCGAGCCTGGCGAGTACCAGGTCGGCCAGGAGATCCGTCTCGCCGACCTCTTCAAGGTCGGCGACCAGGTCGACGTGTCCGGCACGAGCAAGGGCAAGGGCTTCCAGGGCGTCATGAAGCGCCACAACTTCGGCGGACACCGCGCCACGCACGGTACGCACGAGTCGTTCCGCGGACCGGGCTCGATCGGCTGCCGCTCGTATCCGGGTCGCGTGTTCAAGGGCAAGCGCATGGACGGCCACATGGGCGCCGAGACCTGCACGACGCAGAACCTTCGCATCGTCGAAGTCCGTGCCGACGAGAACCTTCTGATGGTCAAGGGCGCGATTCCGGGAGCACCCGGCTCGCAGGTCGTCGTCAAGCCCGCCGTCAAGCGCCAGCGCACGCAGAAGCGCGTGATCGTCGCCGCCCAGTAAGGGCCGCGTAGAAAGTATCGGTTCAGTAAGAGGAAGAGATGGAAACGCCCGTCGTCAATCGCAACAACCAGTCCGTCGGCAACGTCACGTTGCCTGCGGCCTTCGACACCCGTGTCAACGACGCGGTGCTGTTCGACCAGGTGCTCGCGCAGCTGGCGTCGCGCCGTGCCGGAACGAGCGCCACCAAGACGCGCGCGTTCGTCCGCGGCGGCGGCAAGAAGCCGTTCAAGCAGAAGGGCACCGGCCGCGCACGCGCCGGCTCCAATCGCTCGCCGATCTGGAGAGGCGGCGCGACGATCTTCGGACCGCAGCCGCGCTCGTACGCGTACCGCCTGCCGGCGTCGACCCGTCGCAACGCGCTCGCGAGCGCGCTCGCGCAGAAGGCCCGCGACGGTGAAATGAAGGTCGTCGACAAGATCGAGCTCGCGCAGCCGAAGACCAGAGAGTTGCTCGCGCTGCTGGCCGGGCTCGCGGTGGCCGACAGCACGCTGGTCGTGATCGGCATCCGCGATCGCAACATCGAGCTGGCCGGCCGCAACCTGCCGCGCGTGCTCGTGCTGCCGGTCGAAGGCCTCAACGTGTACGACATCCTGCGGCACAAGAACCTCGTCGTCGCACAGGATGCGCTGGCGCTGATCGAGGAGAGGCTCGGCTGATGGCAAATCCGCTGCAAATCCTGAAGTCGCCGCTGATCACCGAAAAGGGAACGCTCGTCGCCGAGCACAACCAGGTGATCTTCCGCGTTCCGCGCAGCGCGACGAAGCACGAGATCCGCAGTGCCGTCGAAGCGCTGTTTTCCGTCAAGGTTTCGGCCGTGCGCACCTCGAACCTGCTCGGCAAGAAGAAGCGCGCCGGCAAGATCCTCGGCACGCGGCCGGCCTGGAAGAAAGCCTACGTGACGTTGGCGAACGGGCAGGCCGTCGACCTGCTCGAGAAGATTTAGGAGACCGAGGACCGTGGGAGTCAAGAATTTCAAACCGACCTCGCCCGGACGCCGTTTCATGACGGGGTTCGACTTCGAGGAGGTCACGCGCACTTCGCCGGAGAAGTCGCTGCTCAGCCCGATCAAGAAGAGCGGCGGCCGCAACACCAACGGACGCATCACGTCGCGCCATCGCGGAGGCGGCCACAAGCGCCGTTACCGCATCATCGACTTCCGCCGCATGAAGGACGGAATCCCGGGCAAGATCGCGACCGTCGAGTACGATCCGAACCGCTCGGCGCGCATCGCGCTGCTCGTCTACGCGGACGGCGAAAAGTCGTACATCGTGGCGCCCGAAGGCTCCAAGGTCGGCGACGCGATCTACTCGGGTCCCGATTCGGACATCAAGCCGGGCAACACGCTGCCGCTCGATCGCGTCCCGGTCGGCACCACGGTGCATTCGATCGAGATCAAGCCCGGCGCCGGCGGCAAGATGGCCCGCAGCGCAGGCTGCGGCGCGCAGCTCGTCGCCAAGGAAGGCGACTACGCGCTGCTTCGACTGCCTTCGGGCGAGCTTCGCAACGTGCGTCGCGAGTGCCGTGCGACGATCGGCCAGGTCGGCAACGCGCAGCACGAGAACATCCGCGTCGGCAAGGCCGGTCGTGCGCGCTGGAGAGGCGTTCGCCCGCAGACTCGCGGCATCGCGATGAACCCGGTCGATCATCCGCATGGCGGCGGCGAAGGCCGCGCCAAGGGCAATCATCCGCAGACCCCGTGGGGCAAGCCGACCAAGGGCGCCCGCACCCGTCACAATCCGCGCACTGACAAGTACATCGTCACGCGCCGGAAGAAGAAGTAACGAGGAGACGACGCAGTGCCGAGGTCAGTAAAGAAAGGCCCCTTCGTGGACGCCAGCGTGCTCAAGAAGATTTCCAATCAGAGCGTGGACGATCGCCGTCCGATCAAGACGTGGTCGCGGCGCTCGACGATCGTTCCGGAAATGATCGGCTATACGTTCTCGGTGCACAACGGCCGGCGTTTCATGCCGATCTACATCAACGAGAACATGGTCGGCCACAAGCTCGGCGAATTCTCGCCGACGCGCACGTTCCAGGCGCATTCCGGTGCCCGCAAGACCGAGTCGAAGAAGTAGGTTGGTGTCATGGAAGTGAAGGCCATCGCCCGTTACCAGAGCATCTCCCCGCGCAAGTGCCGGCTCGTCGCCGACATGGTGCGCGGCCAGGGTGTCGAGGACGCTCTCGCGGTCCTCGATTTCACGCACAAGAAGGCGGCGCGCTTCGTCGCCAAGACGGTGCGCTCGGCCGTCGCGAACGCAGAGAACAACAACAACCTCGACGTCGATTCGCTCTTCATCAAGACGATCATGGTCGATCCCGGGCCGACATCCGGACGCTTCCGTCCGCGTGCACAGGGCCGCGCAACAGCTATCCGCAAGCGAACCAGCCACATCACCGTGGTTGTGGATTCGCGCAACTAACGGAGCGAATTTTCGTGGGACAGAAAACACATCCAAGAGGCTTCCGCCTCGGCGTGACCGAAACGTGGGACTCGCGCTGGTTCGCCGGCAAGACCTACGCCGACCTGCTCCAGCAGGATCTCGCCATCCGCAAGTTCCTGAAGAAGCGCCTCTCGCACGCCGGCGTGCCGCGCATCGAGATCGAGCGCGCCGCCAAGAACGTGCGGGTGCACATCCACACCGCGCGTCCGGGCATCGTGATCGGCAAGAAAGGCGCCGAGATCGAGAAGCTCAAGCAGGACATCGTCAAGCTCGCGGGCAAGGACAGTTTCGTCGAGATCCACGAGATCCGCCGTCCCGACCTCGACGCGCAGCTCGTCGCCGAGAACATCGCGCTCCAGCTCGAGCGCCGCGTGATGTTCCGCCGCGCCATGAAGGAAGCCGTCGCGCGCGCCATGCGCATGGGCGGCCAGGGAATCCGCGTGCAGTGCGGCGGCCGCCTCGGCGGACACGAGATCGCCCGCACCGAGTGGTACCGCGAAGGCCAGGTTCCGCTGCACACGCTGCGTGCGGACGTGCATTACGGCACGGCCGAAGCGCGTACGACGTTCGGCGTCATCGGCGTCAAGGTCTGGGTGTATCGCGGTGACGGCACCGTGCGGCTCCAGGACGAGCGCAAAGATCGGCGCCAGGAAGCAATGTAGGAAAGCGCCATGCTGCAGCCGAAAAAGACCAAATTTCGCAAGATGCACAAGATGAAGGGCCGCAACAAGGGGCTTGCCTACACGGGCAATACCCTGGAGTTCGGCGACTTCGGCTTGATGTCCACTGCCTGGGGTCGTCTGACCGCACGGCAGATCGAAGCGGCCCGAATTGCGATCACGCGCCACATCAAGCGCGGCGGCCGCGTGTGGATCCGCATTTTCCCGGACCTTCCGATCACCAAGAAGCCGGCCGAAGTGCGCATGGGAAAAGGCAAGGGCTCGCCCGAAGCCTGGGTGTGCCCGGTTCAGCCCGGCCGCGTGCTGTTCGAGATGGAAGGCGTCGAGGTCGAGCTGGCCAAGGAAGCGATGCGCCTTGCGGCCCACAAGCTGCCGGTCTCGACCCGCTTCTGCCAGAGAGAGGATGCGCATCATGCAGCCCAGTGACGTTCGCAAGATGGGCGCCGACGAGCTCGGCAAGAAAGCAGGCGAGCTGCGCGACCGGGTCGCGCGCCTGACGCTCAAGCGCAACGCGCGCCGGCTGGATAAGCCGTCGGAGCTGATTGCTGCGCGTCGCGATCTCGCGCGGGTGCTCACGATCCAGAACGAGAAGGGCGGCGCAACGGTCAAGGCCGTCAAGCCTGCGAAGGCCGCCGCGCCGGCCAAGGCCACGAAGCAACAGGCGAAGCCGGTTAAGAAGGACAAGAAGAAATGAGCGACACGCAGGAAACCACTGCGACGCCGGACAGAGCGCGCGCGAAAACGCGCGAAGGCATCGTCGTCAGCAACAAGATGGACAAGACCGCGGTCGTCTCGGTGGCCCGACGTGTCCGTCACGGCAAGTACATGAAGACCGTCGTGCGTCACAAGCACTACATGGTCCACGACGAGCAGAACGAGTGCCGTCCCGGTGACCGCGTCGTGATCGCCGAGACGCGTCCGATGAGCCGCCTCAAACGCTGGAGGCTCCAGCGCGTTCTCGAGAAGGCCGTCCAGATCACCGTCGGGGTGAAGGACGTCGAGGGAGTGCCGTCATGATCGGCCAGGAAGCCGTAGTCGATGTTGCCGACAATTCCGGCGCTCGCCGGCTGCTGTGCATCCGCGTGCTCGGAGGCACGGGCCGCCGCTATGCGCGCATCGGCGACGTGATCGTCGGCAGCGTCAAGGAAGCGACGCCCGGCGGAAAGATCACCAAGGGTCAGGTCGTCAAGGCCGTCATCGTGCGGACGACGCGCGAGACGCGCCGGCCGGACGGATCGTACATCCGCTTCGACACGAACTCGGCGGTGATCCTCGACAACCAGGGCGAGCCGATCGGAACCCGCATCTTCGGACCGGTCGCCCGCGAGCTGCGCGCGAAGAAGTTCATGAAGATCATCTCGCTCGCGCCGGAGGTTCTCTGAGGGCGAGAGCCCGAGGAGGAATGGAAAGCCATGGCAAAAGCCAACATTAGAAAAGGCGACACCGTCATCGTCATCGCCGGCAAGGATCGCGGCAAGACCGGCAAGGTCGTCAAGGTGATCGCCGAGGACAGCAAGCTCGTCGTCGAGCGCATCGCCGTCGTCAAGAAGCACATGAAGCCGCGCGGCAACAATCCGGGCGGAATCTCGGAGATCGAAAAGCCCATTCACGTGTCCAACGTGATGCTGCTGTGCCCGAACGTGCACAAGCCGACGCGGGTCGGCCGCAAGCAGCTCGACGGCGGCAAGCGAGTCCGGGTAAGCCGCGTCAGCGGCGAAGTCATCGACGCGCGCTGAGCGCAGAAGAAGTGAGGGCGAGAGCCCGAACGTCAGATGTATGAAAAGTGAGGGCGAGAGCCCGAACGTAAGAGTGAGGGCGAGAGCCCGAACGCCAATTGGATAGAGGAAGAAGACAATGGCTGTAGAGAAACCGACGCTCCAGCGGCGCTATGAGGAGACAATCCGACCCGTGCTGCAGAAGGAGTTCGGAATGAAGAGCGTGATGGCGATCCCTCGTCTCGAGAAGATCGTCATCAACGTCGGACTCGGCGACGCGGTGCAGAATCCGAAGCTGATCGACGGTGCCGTCGAGCAGATCGGCCGCATCACCGGCCAGCGTCCGGTGATCACGCGTTCGAAGAAGGCGATCTCGAACTTCAAGCTGCGCGAGAACATGCCGATCGGCGTGGCGGTCACGCTGCGGCGCGAGCGCATGTACGAGTTCCTCGAGCGCTTCATCCGCGTGGCCCTGCCGCGCGTACGCGACTTCCGCGGCCTTCCGAACAAGGGCTTCGACGGCCGCGGCAACTTCAGCGTGGGTCTTCGCGAGCAGATCATTTTCCCCGAGATCGACCTCGACAAGATCGAGAAGATTCACGGGATGTCGGTAACGATCGTGACCACGGCGCGTGACGACGCGCAGGGTCGTGCGCTGCTCACGCAGCTCGGGATGCCGTTCCGCGAGCAGACCGCCGGCAAGCAGCAGCAGCAGTAAGGACGGAGCAGAAGCACGTGGCCAAGAAATCGATGATCATCAAGTCCGAACGGAAGCCCAAGTTCACCGTTCGCGGATACACCCGCTGCAAGCAGTGCGGACGTCCGCGCAGCGTGTACCGGCGCTTCAAGCTCTGCCGCATCTGCGTGCGCAACCTTGCCCTGCAGGGCCTGATTCCCGGGCTCGTCAAGGCGAGCTGGTAAGGAGGATTCGACGATGATGACCGATCCGATCGCCGATCTTCTCACCCGCATCCGCAACGCGTGCAGCGGGCGGCGCGACCAGATCACGCTTCCGCACTCGCGCACCAAGGAAGCCATCGCGCGCCTTCTGTGCGACGAGGGCTATCTTCGCGAAGTCGAAGTCACCGGCGAGGGCCCGAAGAGATCCATCGTGATCCACATTCGCTACGGCGAAGGCGGTGACCCCGTGCTGACCGGCATCCGCCGCGTGAGCCGGCCGGGCCTTCGTCGCTATTCATCGTCGGCCGATGCGCCGCGCGTTCGCGCCGGCCTCGGTGTGAGCATTCTCAGCACTCCGGTCGGGCTCCTGTCCGATCGCGAAGCGCGCCGTCGCCACGTTGGCGGCGAGGTAATCTGCGAGGTCTGGTAACGTGTCACGGCTCGGTAAAGTTCCTCTTCCCGTTCCGAAGGGCGTCAACGTGACGGTCGCGGGCGACGTACTGCGCGCCAAGGGTCCGCTCGGCGAGATGGCCGTGGCGATGGATCCCGCAGCGCCCGTCAAGATCGATTCGAATGGCGTGCTCGTCACGCGTGTCGCCGACGGCCGTCATGAGCGCGCGCGCCAGGGCCTGGTCCGGCGCATGGTCTCGAACGCGATGACCGGCGTCTCGACCGGGTTTACGCGCAAGCTCGAGATCACCGGCGTCGGATACCGCGCCGATGCACGCGGCCAGGAAGTGCACCTGACGCTCGGGTTCTCGCATCCGATCGTCTACCAGCTTCCACCGGGCGTGAAGGCGAGCGTCGAGAAGCAGGTGTCGATCACGCTGACCGGACCCGACCGCCAGGTCGTCGGCGAAGTCGCAGCCGGAATTCGCAAGCTCCGTCCACCCGAGCCGTACAAGGGCAAGGGTGTCCGTTACGGAGATGAACACGTCCGCCGCAAGGCCGGAAAAGCCGGCAAAGCCGGCGGTAAATAGGTCCGGCAAGGCGGGCGGGAAATAAGTCATGGATATTTCGAGAGAGAAACGCATCAGTCGCGGACACCGTCACGTTCGCGTTCGCAAGAAGGTTCGTGGAACCCCGGGACGTCCGCGTCTCGCCGTCTTCCGTTCGAATCGTTACCTGTACGTGCAGGTGATCTCGGACGACACCGGTCACACGCTGGCCGCGGCTTCCACGCTCGGCACCAAGGGCAACCTCGGCGCCGCGCAGCAGCTCGGCCGCGACATCGCCGAACGTTGCAAGCAGCTCTCCATCGCCGAGGTCGTCTTCGACCGCGGCGGCTACAAGTACCACGGGCGCGTGCGAGCGATCGCCGACGCAGCCCGCGAAGCCGGCCTCAAGTTCTGAGCCGGACGAAGACGGAACACAGGTAAACAGTGGCACGACGCGATTCTCAGCAAGGACAAGCCGCCGACTCCGAATTCAAGGAGAGGGTGGTGCACATCAACCGTGTGGCCAAGGTCGTCAAGGGCGGCCGGCGCTTCAGCTTCAGTGCGCTCGTCGTCGTCGGTGACGGCGGCGGACGTGTCGGCTACGGCGTCGGCAAGGCAAAGGAAGTGCCCGAGGCGATCCGCAAGGCGGTCGAGCGCGCACGCAAGGGCATGGTCCGCGTGTGGATGGCCAAGGGAACGATTCCTTACGCCGTGCAGGGCGAGTTCGGCGCCGGCAGCGTCTTCCTTCGTCCCGCTTCGGACGGTACCGGCGTGATCGCCGGCGGTGGAATCCGTGCGGTCGTCGAGCTGGCCGGCATCCAGAACGTGCTTACGAAGTGCCTCGGCTCGCACAACCCGCACAACATGGTCAAGGCGACGATGGCGGCGCTCGCGCAGCTCGAAGATCCGCAGAACATCGCGTCACGACGCGGCAAAGACCTCGCGCAGCTCACGCACTGACGAGAGCGGCAGGAAGAAACGGCAAAGAGGACATGGAAGTGGCGGACAAGATGGTAAGGCTCACGCTCGTCGGCAGCTATCGCGGGTGCACCGAGCGCCAGCGCGCAACGCTGCGCGGTCTCGGACTTACGCGCGTCGGGCGCACGGTCGTCCTGCGCGAATCCGCGCCCGTTGCCGGCATGATCACCAAGGTGCAGCACCTGGTGAAGGTAGAGGGCTAAAGCGATGCAGCTCGATTCAATGAAACCCGCACCGGGCTCGCGCACCAAGAGGAAGCGCCTCGGACGCGGCACCGGCTCCGGCCTCGGCAAGACGTCCGGCAAGGGCCACAAGGGCCTGCTCGCCCGATCGGGCGGCAACAACTCGCCCGGATTCGAAGGCGGACAGATGCCGCTCGCGCGCCGTCTTCCGAAGTTCGGCTTCAAGAACCCGAGCCGCGTACCGTTCCAGGTGATCAACGTCGGCGAGCTCGCCTCGCGCTTCGAGCCCGGCGAGACGATCGACCGCGAGTCGCTGCAGGCACGCGGCCTCGCAATCCGCGCGCTGCCGATCAAGATCCTCGGAAACGGCACGATCGACCGCGCGCTGACCGTTCGCGCGGACGCGTTCTCGGCTTCGGCAAAGGCTGCGATCGAAAAGGCCGGCGGCACCGCCGACACGATCGCCGAGCTCGCCGAGAGCGGAGACTGAGCGCGAGAGCGCCAAGACTACGCAAAGACGAGAGGTGTAAGCGATGTACTCAGGCTTCCAGAATCTTCCCCGCATCCCGGAGCTCCGGCGGCGTCTCGGCTTTACGCTGATGATCCTGGCCGTCTACCGGCTCGCGGTGGCGGTTCCGACGCCTGGCATCAACGGCGAGGCGCTGGCGGATTATTTCCACACCGCGTCGGCCAGCGTGTTCGACATGGTGAACCTGTTTTCGGGCGGCGCGCTCGAGCGGTTCAGCGTGTGCGCGCTCGGCATCATGCCGTACATCTCGTCGTCGATCATCCTGCAGCTCATGACGATGGTCGTGCCGGCTCTCGAGCGGCTGTCGAAGGAAGGCGAGCAGGGGCGCCGGCGCATCACGCAGTACACGCGCTACGGCACCGTGGTGCTCGCGTTCGTGCAGGGCTTCTTCATCTCGCTCGGCCTCGAGCAGATCACCAGCCCGACCGGTGCAGGCATCGTCTATGAGGGGGGCTGGGCTTTCCGGCTGCTCACGATGACTACGCTGACTTCGGGCACCGTGTTCCTCATGTGGCTCGGCGAGCAGATTTCCGAGCGCGGCATCGGCAACGGGATCAGCATGATCATCTTTGCCGGTATCATCGCGAACCTTCCGTCGGCGATCGGGCATACGCTCGAGTTTGCGCGCCAGGGCGAGCTCAGCCCGTTCAAGCTGATCGCGGTCGGCGTCGTGATCATTGCGACCATCGGCGCGGTCATCTTCGTCGAGCGCGGCCAGCGCCGCATTCCCGTGCAGTACGCCAAGCGCGTCGTCGGCCGCCGCATGATGAGCGCGCAGGCCACGCACCTGCCGCTCAAGATCAACATGGCCGGCGTCATTCCGCCGATCTTCGCGTCGTCGCTGCTGATCTTCCCGGGCACGATCGCGCAGTTCACGCCGTACGAGCCGGTCAAGCAGATGGCCACGCTGATCTCGCCCGGCAGCCTGCTGTACAACCTGCTCTACATCGGCGCGATCATCTTCTTCGCGTACTTCTACACGGCGGTCACGTTCGACCCGAACAACGTGGCGGAGAACCTCCAGAAGGGCGGCGGGTTCATCCCCGGCATCCGGCCCGGCAAGCGCACGGCCGAGTACATCGACCACATCCTGACGCGCCTGACGATCAGCGGCGCGCTGTACATTGCGGCCATCTGCGTGCTGCCGACGCTGCTGATCCAGCAGTTCAACGTGCCATTTTTCTTCGGCGGAACGTCGCTCCTGATCGTGATCGGCGTTGCGATCGATACGGTGGCGCAGATGCAGGCGCATCTGATTCAGCGCAACTACGACGGATTCCTCAAGAAGGGGAATCTGCGCGGAAGGCGGTAAGGTTGGCGAATGCGTGTGGTGCTCGTCGGACCTCCCGGAAGCGGCAAGGGCACGCAAGGCGATCTGCTTCAGAAGCGGCTCGCGGTGCCGCACATCTCGTCCGGAGACCTGCTGCGGGAATCGGCATCGACGGGCGCGACCGAAGGCCTGAAGGCCAAGGAGTTCATGGATCGCGGGCAGCTCGTTCCCGATGAGCTCGTGATCGGACTGATCAAGTCGCGGGTATCCGCGCCGGACTGCAAGAAGGGGTTCGTGCTCGACGGGTTTCCGCGCAATCCGGCGCAGGCCGAGAAGCTCCAGGAGGTTCTCGGCAACGGAGGCGTCGACCACGTGGTCGCGCTCGAGGTGCCGGAGCAGACAATCGTAGGGCGGCTCGGCGGCCGCCGCACGTGCAGCGTATGCGGCCGGCTGTACCACGTGAAGTTCAATCCGCCGCGCGTCGAGGGCCGCTGCGACAACTGCGGCGGAGAGCTCTTCGTGCGCGAGGACGACAGGGAAACGACGGTGCGCGAACGCCTCGCGGTGTACACGCGCCAGACAGAGCCGCTGATGGGTTACTACGCCGGCCGCGGACTGCTGCGGCGGATCGACGGCGCGGCCAGTACGGAGCAGGTGACCGAAAGGATCATGGCGGTGGTTCGTGGATGCGATGATTGAGCTGAAGACCGAAGCGGAGATCCAGCGCATGCGACGTGCAGCGCGCATCACCGCGGAGATTCTGGCGGCCCTTCGGGAGAAGGCGCGTCCCGGAGTCACCACCGGCGACCTCGATCGGGAAGCGGCACGACTGATCGCGAAGGCCGGAGCGCGCTCGGCGTTCAAGAACTACCGCGTCGGAAGCGCGGTGTTTCCCGCGGTGCTGTGTGCATCGCTGAACGACGAGATCGTCCACGGCATTCCGTCCGAAAGGCGGGAGCTCGCCGAGGGCGACATCATCGGTCTCGACTTCGGTGTCGAGATCGACGGTTACTTCGCGGACTCGGCCGTGACGGTGGCGATCGGAAAAGTCGACGAGGAGTCGGCGCGGCTGATCGAGGCAACCGAAGCGAGCCTTGCCAAGGGCATCGAGCACGCGTGCGAAGGTGCGCACCTCGGTGACATCGGCTCGGCGGTGCAGGAGCGGGCCGAGGCGGCAGGTTTTTCGGTGGTGCGCGATTTCGTAGGGCACGGCATCGGCCGCGCGCTGCACGAGGATCCCCAGGTGCCGAACTTCGGCAAGCGGGGACGCGGGCGCACGATCACGGCGGGCATGGTGCTCGCGATCGAGCCGATGGTGAATGCCGGCTCGCCGGCCGTTCGGGTCGACGAGGATGGATGGACGGCGCGAACGGCGGATGGACGCCGCTCTGCGCATTTTGAACACACGGTGGCCGTGACCAAGCGCGGCCCCGAGATCTTGACCAGAGTTTGAACGGGAAATGTCATGAAAGTCAGAGCGTCGGTCAAACCCATGTGTCGCGACTGCAAAGTCATCAAGCGCGAAGGCAAAGTCCGCGTGGTCTGCAAGAACCCGCGTCACAAGCAGCGGCAAGGCTAATCGGCGCGAGCCGGTAGAGAGAAGGTAACGGTATATGGCACGAATTGCTGGAGTCGATCTGCCGCGCAACAAGCGCATGGAAATCGCTCTGACCTACATTTACGGCATCGGCCGCACGGCGTCGCTCAAGATCCTGACGGCGGCGCGCGTCGATCCCGCCAAGAAGAGCGACGAGCTGACGGACGGCGAGATCAACTCGATCCGCGGCGCGATTGATTCGATCGCCAAGGTCGAAGGCGACCTGCGGCGCGAAGTGGCGATGAACATCAAGCGCCTGATGGACCTCGGCTGTTACCGCGGCGTCCGTCACCGCAAAGGCCTGCCGGTCAACGGACAGCGCACGCATACCAATGCCCGCACCCGCAAGGGACCGCGGGTCGCGATTGCCGGCAAGAAGAAAGCGACCAAGAAGTAGGTCAAGGAAACGTAGATTATGGCGACCAGACAGCAAGCGACCGCAGCCACCAGAAAGAAGAAGAGCCGCCGCGTACCGCCGGAAGGCGTGGCGCACATCCAGGCGAGCTTCAACAACACGATGGTCACGCTCACCGATCCGCAGGGCAACGTCGTATCGTGGGCAAGCGCCGGACAGACCGGCTTCAAGGGCTCGCGCAAAGGCACGCCGTTTGCCGCACAGCAGGCCGCCGAGAAGGCGGGCCGCACGGCTGTCGACATGGGCATGCGCACGGTGACCGTGCTGGTGCGCGGCCCCGGCGCGGGACGCGAGTCTGCGGTTCGTGCGCTCGGCGCAGCGGGCCTTCAGGTGATGGCAATCAAGGACGTGACACCGATTCCGCACAACGGATGCCGCCCGCCCAAAAAGCGGCGCGTCTGATCCGGTAACGGCGAACGGTTCCACAGGACAAGAGAAGATATGGCACGTTATACAGACCCAGTTTGCAGGCTCTGTCGCCGGGAAGGGATGAAGCTCTTCCTCAAAGGCGACCGTTGCTACACCGACAAGTGCGCGATCGAGCGGCGCAACTATCCGCCCGGCCAGCACGGCCAGGGCCGCCGCCGCAAGGTGTCGGAGTACGCGGTGCAGCTTCGCGAGAAGCAGCGCCTGAAGAGAATGTACGGCCTGATGGAGAGCCAGTTCCGCAAGTACTTCGAGATGGCCGAAGTTTCGCGGGACATCACCGGCGAGGTCCTGCTGTCGCTGCTCGAAAGGCGGCTCGACAACATGGTCTACCGGCTCGGCATGGCGAGCTCGCGCGCGGAAGCGCGCCAGCTCATCCGCCACCGGCATTTCACCGTCAACGGCCAGCGCGTCGACATCCCGTCGTTCCTTACCAAGACGGGCGACGCGATCATCGTGCGTGAAAAGAGCCGCGAGAAGGACGTCTTCAAGAAGGCGATCGAAATCTCGCAGCGACGTGGCGTTCCCGATTGGCTCGAGCTCGACGCGGCTGCCTTCGCCGGCAAGGTCAAACGCCTGCCGGCACGCGAAGAGCTGACCATGCCGATCAACGAGCGCCTGGTCGTCGAACTTTACTCGAAGTGATCAGTGGGCCCGGACGAGAGTTCCGAGCCGAATGACGGAGGCAGTCAGAATGTTGGACAACTGGAAAGATCTGATCCGACCGAAGCTGGATGTGCGCGAGCTCAACGAGCGTTATGGACGCCTCGAGCTCGAGCCGTTCGAGCGCGGTTTCGGAACCACGATCGGCAATTCGCTTCGCCGGATCCTTCTGTCGTCGCTCAAGGGCGCGGCAATCACCTCCGTGAAGATCGACGGCGTACTGCACGAGTTCTCGACGATCGACGGCGTGACCGAAGACGTCACCGACATCGTGCTGAACCTGAAAGAAGTGCGCCTGATGATCCACGAAGGTCAGCGGCACACGGGCATCGTCGAGCTGAAGGGACCGCGCGAGCTCAAGGCCGGCGATCTGGATTTCGGGCCGCACGTGACCGTGCTCAACCCGGATCACCACATCGCCACGCTCGGACCGAACGGTACGGTGCGCATGGAGCTGACGGCGCGCCGCGGCAGCGGCTACGTGACGGCCGATCGCAACCGCGAGGAAGACGCACCGGTCGGCACGATCCACATCGACGCGGTGTTCTCGCCGGTCCGCAAGGTGAACTTCGTCGTCAGCAGCGCCCGCGTCGGGCAGCGCACCGACTACGACAAGCTCATGCTCGAGGTCTTCACCGACGGCAGCGTGCGTCCGGATGACGCGGTGGCCGTGGCGTCGCGCATTCTCCAGGACCAGCTCGCCGTGTTCGTCAACTTCGACGTCGAGGCGATCGAGTCCGAGGAAGCGGCCGCCGAAGTCGAAGGCGAGCAGGTCAACGAAGGCCTGTACCGCTGCGTCGACGAGCTCGACCTCTCGGTCCGCTCGGCCAACTGCCTGCAGAACGCCGACATCAAGTACGTCGGCGAGCTGGTGCAGCGCACCGAGCACGAGATGCTCAAGACCAAGAACTTCGGGCGTAAGTCGTTGCTCGAGATCAAGGAGATCCTGACCGGGATGGGCCTCAGCCTCGGCATGCGCATCGCGAATTTCCCGGACCGGGAAACCCTCGACCGCATGCGGATCGAGCAGGACCGGTATTAGTCCGGATCAGTTCCGTTTAGTTCGAGGATACGAAGGAAAGTTCCATGAGACATCGCAATAGTGGCCGCAAGCTCAGTCGCAACTCGTCGCATCGGCACGCGCTGATGCGCAACATGGTCACGTCACTGATCGAGCACGGCAGCATCCGCACGACCGACGCCAAGGCGAAGGAGCTGCGCCGCTGGGCCGATCGCATGGTCACGCTCGGAAAGGCGGGTACGGTGGCGGCACGCCGCCGCGCGCGCGCGTTCGTGCAGACGGACGCGGCCGTTTCCAAGCTGTTTGCCGAAGTGGCGCCGCGCTTTGCCAACCGGGCGGGCGGCTACACGCGCATCATCAAGATCGGACAGCGGATGGGCGACGCCGCCCCGATCTCGATCATCGAGTTCACCGAGCTCGCGCCGGCGGCACCGAAGCCGATCAAGAAGACCAAGGCCGCACCGGCCGCAGCTGCGGCAGGCTGAAGCCTGAACTAGCCATCCCGAGGTACGGTCGATGAAAGCTCGCCTGCGAGGTCTCATCGACCGTGCTCTCGCCGACGCACGCGCGGCCGGCGAGCTCGCGTCCACCGAAACACCCGAATACGTCGTCGAGGTTCCCCGCGAGGAGGGTCACGGCGATCTTGCGACCAACGTCGCGATGATGCTCGCGAAGCCGGAGCGCAAGTCTCCGCGCGCGATCGCCGACATCGTCGCCCGTCATCTGGCCAGAGCCGAGCTCGTCGACCGTGCCGAAAGCGCGGGCCCGGGCTTCCTCAACGTCACGTTCGCCGACGCCGCATGGCGCACGCGCCTTCTCGAAATCCTGTCGGCCGGTGATGAGTTCGGCCAGACGGGCGGCGGACGCGGAAAGCGCATTCAGGTCGAGTTCTGCTCGGCCAATCCGACCGGGCCGCTGCACATCGGGCACGGCCGCGGCGCAGCAACCGGCGACGGCATCGCGCGGCTTCTCGAAGCCACCGGCTACGACGTCGAGCGCGAGTACTACATCAACGACGCCGGCGTGCAGATGGAGCGCATCGGCCGCTCCGTGTTCTATCGTTACCTCGAGCTTCTCGGCCGGCGCAGCCCGGATGATTTTCCCGAAGACTGTTATCCCGGCGACTACGTGACGATCTACGCGCAGGAGATCATCGACGTCGACGGCGAACGCTGGGCCGGGTTGCCCGAGCCGGAAGTCGTCGCGTATTTCGGCAAGCGCGCCGGCGATGCGATGCTCGAGAAGATCCGCGAGGACCTTGCGATCTTCGGCGTCGAGTTCGACAACTTCACGAGCGAGCGCGAGCTCGCCGAGTCGAGCCGAGTCCTCGACGCGATCGAAGAGCTGCGCTCGCGCGGCCACGTCTACGACGAGGGCGGCGCGACGTGGATGCGCACGACCGCGTTCGCCGATGACAAGGACCGCCCGGTCATCAAGAGCGACGGCTCGCTCACGTATTTCGCGAGCGACATCTGCTACCACCGCGAAAAGATGAAGAAGGGCTTCGACCGGCTGATCGACGTGTGGGGCGCCGACCATCACGGCTACATCTCGAGGACGCGCGCGTCGCTGCAGGCGCTCGGCTACGACGCCGATCGCCTGCGCGTCGTTCTGGTGCAGATGGTCAGCCTGTCGCGCGATGGCCAGCCGGTGCGCATGGGCAAGCGCAGCGGCGAGTTCATCACGCTGCGCGACGTGCTCGACGAGGTCGGTCCGGACCTGGCCCGCTTCTTCTTCCTGTCGCGACGGTCGGACGCGCACCTTGATTTCGACCTCGAGCTGGCGCGCCGCCAGACCGCCGAGAACCCCGTGTTCTACGTGCAGTACGCGCACACCCGCATTGCGGGCATCTTCCGCCAGGTGGCCGAGAAGGACCTTGCGGTTCCGGATGCGTCCGATGAGAGCGTCGCGGCCCTCGGCCATCCCGACGAGATCGCAATGGTCAAGCTGCTGGCCGAATTTCCGGAGATCGTGGCCGGTGCGGCAGAAGCACTCGAGCCGCATCGTGTGATATTCTATGCGCAGAAAGTCGCCGGCGAGTTCCACCGCTTCTACTCGAAACACCGTTTCGTAAGCGAGGACGCGGCCACGACCGGGGCGCGGCTGCTGCTCGCAAGGGCCGTCGGCCAGGTTCTCGGCAGGGCACTGAGACTGGTCGGGATCGCGGCGCCCGAGCGGATGTAGACGAAAGACCGGAACCGTCCGGTTTCATGAGGTGGGAGACGCGAGGATGGCAACGCGGCAGAGGCGACAGCTCCAGCTCACCGGATTCGAGATGGCGTTGATTGCGGTCAGCTTCGTGCTGACCGTAACCGCAGTGTTCTTCCTCGGGCTGTTCGTCGGCAAGAAAAACGCCAGCTACCACGCTTCCACCGAAGAACGGGTCGCCCGCATCCCGGTCGACGATTTCACGAAGTACAAACGCCCGGCGCCGATCGAGCGGCCGGAGAAGAAGCCGCCGCCGGTCGAAGAGGCATCGGCCGCATCGCCCGAGCCTGCGCATGCGTCTGCCGGCGCTGCCAAGGCGCCGATCGAAGCGCCAGCGTCTACGGCCGCAGCTCCTGCTGCCGCTCCTGCCGGGGCGCCCGTCGCAGTCGCTGCTGCACCGTCTGCCGCCGCAGCGACGCCTGCTGCTGCTTCCGCGCCCGCCGCCGTGCCGGCCTCCGCGGACGCAAAGAAGAAGTCACCGGAAGAGCTGGCCGCCGAGGCCGCTGCTGCCAAGGAAGCCGCGAAAGCGAAGGAGCTCGCGGCCGCCAAGGAAGCCAAGGAAAAGGAAAAGCAGAAGGCGAAGGAGCTAGCCGCCAAGGAAGCCGAGGCCGACACCGGCCGCGGCTACACAGTGCAGATCCTGTCGACCCGCAAGCAGGGCGAAGCCGACGCGCTCGTCTCCAAGCTGAAAGCACACGGCTACGCGGCGTACATCAAGAAAGTCAGCGAAGGCGAGGGCGCCTGGTATCGCGTGCGCGTCGGAAGCTACGGTGCGTTCGGCGAGGCGCGCGGCATGGCCGACAAGTGCCGGCGCGACCTCGGGCTCGGTCAGGCTTTCGTCAGCACCGAATAGCCCCGACTCTATTTCTGTCGCTTCTCCTGGCTTGCGAGGTCGAATAAGGGGTCACGTTCGATCGAACTGGTTTGGGGGTAGTGATGACGACCACTCGCAGGATCATTCTTGTTGTCGCGGTGATGCTCGCGTGTCGACAGGCGGACGCGGCCGCGCCGTCGTGCCTTGCGGCGAGCGTCGCGAGCGGGCCCGCTGCGATGTGTGCGCTGCGCGAGGATGGCGTCGCTTCGTGCTGGGATGACGCGGAATCCTATACGCAGATCCGTCAGCGTGCACTCGGCCAGTTCACGCAGATCTCCGTCGGATACGATCGAAGCTGCGGCCTTCGCAGGGACGGAACCGTCGCATGCTGGTACCACTACGACTTCATCCATTCGGAATCGCCGGCGCCGGCGCCCGAGGGAAGGTTCTCCATGCTCGCAGTCGAGCCGATGTGCGGTCACTACGCGGAATCCCTGTGCCTGGGCCTTCGCGACGACGGCACGCTCGTTCAGTGGGTCGCCGACGATCCCGCTGCAATCTCGAGCCCGCTCGCCGGAACCTTCGTCGAGTGGCAGGGGCCGTGCGGCCTCCGTTCCGACGGAACGGTCGAGTGCATCGACGGATGGACGGCGCCCGACGGACACTTCACGTCGCTGGGCAAGGGTGAGCTGCTATCGCGTTGCGGCATTCGCGATGACCGGGCGATCGCGTGCTGGACAAAGAATGCGAGCATCGAGTCGCCATTTCCTCCGGGCGAGTACGATGACGTTGCAATGGCGTACCAGAATGCCGGCTGCGCTCTCGAGAAAAACGGCACAGTCATCTGCCGGAACGGAGATATGGACGTTCCATTTCCGGCCGGAACTTATCGCGACATCACCACTGCACCGCTGCCGGGCTCGATGCGCATCTGTGCGCTCCGTGAAGATGGTGACCTCGTGTGCCTCGGCGGCTCGAACGTGCAGGGCGAATTCGGATTGCCGTACCAGGCTCCCGTCATCGGTTCTTTTACGCACGTCGCCGGCGGAGGCGATGCCAATCACCGCGCGTTCGGCTGCGTGCTCGACTCGGAAGGTGAAATTTCGTGTTGGGGCAACCTCGGCCAGTACGCGCCGTATCCTCCGCCCGCAGGACCGTTCGACCAGATTTCTCTCGGCACGTACTACATGTGCGGACGCAGGCCCGACCACAGTGTCGAGTGCTGGTCTTCCGTTCACACAGACCACTCGCCGCAAGGCTCATTCCGGCAGATCTCCGTAAGCTTCTTCGACTTCGCGTGCGGCGTCCGCGACGACGGAAAAGTCACCTGCTGGCGCGCCGATACAGGCGAGCAGTTGGACGGTCCCGGCGGGCAGTTCACCGAGGTTGCCGCCGGCGGCCTGTTCAGCTGCGGACTCAGGCCGAACGGCGATGCGCAGTGCTGGACGCATCCATTCACCGATGACCCGGCGAATCCCGTCGTTCCACCCGGGCCTTTCGTGCACATTGCCGGCGCGGGCAATCAGGTCGGCGGCGATACCTACGTCTGCGGCCTGCGTCCCGGCGGCGGGATCGAATGCTGGGGCGACGGACTGCTCGCTCTGCTCAATCCGCCGCATGGAGAATACCAATCGATTACGGCCGGCGCCGAGTTCGCGTGCGCGCTTCGGACAGACGGAGAAGTCGACTGCTGGGGCGCCGAGGTTTTTACCAACGCACCAAAAGGACCGTTCGTCGAGATCACCGCGGGCTACCGGCACACGTGCGCGATGAAGACCAACGGCAGCTTCGAATGCTGGGGCCACGATGCGACCGCATCGTTCTGCGCAAGCGATGCGGCGTGCGGCGACGGCGAGGCCGCGTTTCCCGAACAGTGCGACGACGGCGAGAGCAACGACGTCGGCCAGCCGTGCACGAACGATTGCGAGATCGTCCGCTGCGGCCGGCCGGTCAGCATCCGTGCGGAGAAGCCGCGCACCAGCGATGCACTGTTCGTGCTGCTCGCAGCCACCGGGGCGCACAGCTGCGCGGCGGCAGTGTGCGACGTCGACCGCAGCTCTTCGATCACCGCGAGCGATGCGCTGCGCGTGCTGCGCGCGGCGGTCGGGCTTGGCGACGAGCTCACCTGTCTATAAACTCGGACCACGATGCTCGAACAGAGGATCAGCCAGGTATTCGGCGACGAGGATCCCACCGGCTTCGGCACCGGCTGGTGGAGCGGCGTGTTGTCCGCATTCCTCGGGATGCTCGCGTTCGGCGCAGTCATCTGCCTGCACTTTCCACAGATATTGAGCTCGCCCGAGCTGCGCCCTCACTACCCGATGGCGATCATGCGGATGGTGATCCAGGGCGGCATCGTCGCGGCCATCGTTCTCGGCGTCATCTCCGCGATGCTTCGCAGGAAGAAAGTCCTCGGACTGACCGGGATGTTGTTCGCGCTCGGCGCCACGTTGCTGGGCGGCGCCAGCGTACCGATCAACGATACGCTGCACGACGGCCCGGCGATCGGTCTCGACTGGTTCCTGCTCGACCTGCTGCTGATGACGCTTATTTTCTCGCCGATCGAAGTGCTGTGGCCCGCGTATCCGAAGCAGCGCGTGTTCCGGCCGGAGTGGCTTCTCGACGTGGCATATTTCCTGTCCACGCATCTGCCGATCCGCATCACGTCGTTCCTCGTGCTGCTGCCCGCAACGCAGCTTACGAATCTGCTCGGCAATGCGCGTCTGCACGCGGCGACGGGCAGCCTGCCGTGGCTGGTACAGTTCTTCCTGGCCGTGCTGGTCGCGGATCTCGCCGAATACGGCATCCATCGCGCGCTGCACGAGTGGCCGGTTCTCTGGCGCTTCCACGCCATTCATCATTCGTCGAAGGCTCTCGACTGGATCGCCGGCTCGCGCGCGCACCTGGTCGACGACCTCATCATCCGCGGCATGATGCTGATCCCGATGATGTTCGCGTTCTCGCAGGACATCATCGTGGCCTACCTATTGTTCGTCACGATCCACGCGACGTGGGCGCACACGAACTTCGGACCGACGATCAAGTGGCTGGAACCGTGGATCATCTTCCCGCGCTTCCATCACTGGCATCACACGTCGCAGAAAGAAGGCATCGACAAGAACTATGCGATCCACTTTCCGTGGATCGACAAGCTGTTCGGCACTTACTACTACCCGGACGACCGGTGGCCGGACACGTACGGCCTCGACAACCAGCAGCTCCCCGCCGGCTTCTGGGGCCAGACGTTTTATCCGTTCAGAATTCGACGGAGGTGAGCGGCACTTCTGCCGGCACCACCCGACCTCTGTCGGTCGCCTGAACCAGGCCGAGCGCTTTCATTACCTTCACCGCCGTAAAGCCGAGGTCGTACTCCCAATCCTCGTGGCTGAGGCGCAGCAGGGCCGGGGAATGATGGTGGTTGTTCTGCAGGCACGCGCTGAACGTCGCGGTCACCGGCAGCCAGTCGCCGATGTTCATCGCGTTGTCGCGTTCGTCGTCATAGCGGCGATAGCCGAAGCGGCGATCGTGCGTCCAGTAGTTCTGGATCATGTTGATCCACAGCGCGAAGACCCGGAACACCACCCACATTGCGACGGCGAAGCGCACGTCGCCGACGAGCACGGACAACAGCCAGACGTTGAATACCTGCGAGACTACGACGAATACGGGGCTCGAGACGAGGCGGAACGACCACGACTGAAAGATCTCGTCCGTGGCCATGTTGGTCTCGCACCTGTACGGGATCAGGCACAGATAGAGCGTTCGCCAGAATCCGTCCGACGCGAGCTTGTTGGGATCGCCGGGTTGGTCGGCATGCCGGTGGTGCAAGCGATGCCGGCTGACCCACGTCGTCGGATTCACGTAGACGCCGAACGTGTTGTTCACGACCGTGATGGTCTTGATGAACCAGTCCTTGTAGTCGAGCGCGCGGTGGGCGATCCCCATGTGAATCACGCACGACAGATACACGCCCCCGACGAACCAGCAGACCACGAAATAAACCGCGCCGATCAGCAGGCCCATCCACGGGCCGAGCGCGGGCGGCGCGAAGCATATGCAGGTCAGCGCGTAGAGCGCGATCAGCCCGTAGCCGGAAGCGTTGTAGACCTTCACGAGCAGCGACCGATCAGAGGCGTTCGATGATGATCGCCGGCGCCATTCCGCCGGCGGCACACATCGTGACCAGCCCGGTCGAAAGATCGCGCCGCTCGAGCTCGTCGAGAATCGTACCGATCAGGATCGAACCGGTCGCCGCAATCGGATGGCCGAGCGCGATGGCGCCGCCGTTCACATTGCACTTTGCGGGGTCGATCTCGAGATCGCGCATGAACTTGAAGGCGACCACTGCGAACGCCTCGTTGATCTCGAAGAGGTCGATGTCGTCGAGCGTCATTCCGGCTTTGGCGAGCACCTTGCGCGCGGCCGGCACCGGCTCGTTCAGCATCAGCTCGGGGCTGCCGGCGGCGTTGGCCATCGCGACGACGCGTGCACGCGGCTTCCAGCCCTTGCCTTTGGCGTAGTCCGGCGACGACAGCAGAAGTCCCGCACTGCCGTCGACGACGCCGGACGAGTTTCCGGCGTGGTGAACGTGGTCGATTCTGATGTCAGGAAAGCTGCGGCGCACGAGATGGTCGAAGGTCTCGCCCCCCGCGTCCACGGGCTGATTCATGAAATTCGCGAACACCGCGGGAAGCTTCGCGAGGCCTTCGAGCGTGGTCTGCGGGCGCGGAAACTCCTCGTGCGCGAGGGCAAGGCTGCCGTCGTCGTTGTAGACCGGCACCACGCTGCGATCGAAATGTCCGCCTTCGATCGCGCGCTGCGCGCGGCGCTGGCTCTCGAGCGCCAGCGCATCGACGTTCTCGCGAGTGATGCCCTCGAGCGTCGCGATGACGTCCGCGCAGACGCCCTGGTGCGGCTGCGGATGCAGGTCGCGCAGGTGAAGATTGCCGGCGTCGAGAAGGCCCGGCGGCAGGGTTGCGGTAAACGACATCATCTCGACGCCGCCGGCGACGACGACGTCTTCCATTCCGGACATCAGGCTGGCGGCCGCGAGATTGACGGCGGTGATACCCGAGCCGCAGAAGCGGTCGAGCGTCACCGCGCTCGCGCGCGTGTCCCATCCTGCGTCGAGGACCGACATGCGTCCGACGCAGGCACCCTGGCGGCCGACCTGCGTGCTGCAGCCCCAGATCACGTCATCGACTTCCGCCGTGTCGAGGCCGTTGCGCTCGGCAAGCGCGCTGAGCACCGTCGCGCTGAGCCGCTGCGGATGAAGGTGCGACAGCGCGCCTTTGCCCTGCTTGCCGATTCCGCGCGGAGTGCGAACCGCATCGATGATCCATGCTTCGTTGGCTTGCTTCGACATCGTATCCTCCAAGCTGCGGCAACGGCCGGCGCGCGTCGCTTCTAGCCGCAGCGGCAGAAGCAGTCCAAACGCAAGCAGGGCCCCGCTGACCGCCGGATCCGGCAACGGCGTGCTCGCAGCAGCTGCTCGCGGCGGCTGCCTGCAGGGATCCCATCGGTCGCGTTCAACTACGCGACCGTGGCATGGAGCTGCATTCCGAGTGCCTTCG
This sequence comes from Candidatus Limnocylindrales bacterium, assembly GCA_035571835.1. Taxonomy (NCBI): domain Bacteria; kingdom Bacillati; phylum Chloroflexota; class Candidatus Limnocylindria; order Candidatus Limnocylindrales; species Candidatus Limnocylindrales bacterium. Next base: position 23,574 of record DATNBU010000010.1, read on the forward strand.
TGACCCTCAGGATCGTATCGAGACTTGGATTCCCGTCACCGCTGAGCGCTTTGTATAGACTCTCGCGGCTCAGACCCGTCTTGCGCGCAACCTGCGTCATGCCTTTGGCTCGCGCGATATCACCGATGGCGCGTGCGATTCCCGCAACGTCATCCGGTGCTTCGACGAGCCACGCATCGAGATAAGCCGCCATCTCTTTCGGCGTTCGGAGCTGCCGCGCAACATCGTATGCTGTCGTGCGGGTTTTCGACGCCCCCTTCTTCGATATCTTTGACACGATCACTTCTCCAAATTGCGGGCCAGCTCGATTGCCGTTTCGATATCATTCGCCTGCGACGACTTGTCGCCGCCGGCCAGCAGGACGATGCGCGTTTCGTGTAGTACACGCGGTAGCCTGGTCCGACATCGATCTTCAATTCGAACACTCCTTCTCGCGGGCACCGACTGGAACCAGGATTGCCGTGGACCAATCGATCGACTCGCACCTGTATTCGTGCACGGGTCGAGCGGTCACGAAGGCCATCGATCCAGGCAAGATAGATATCCGTGATCTGGACACGCACGACAGCGTATCCTATGGGCTACACAGGTCAATGCCCGCGCCTCCCAGCGGGGCCAAAGTCGCCTGCGGCAACCGTAGTGCCGCGGCGCGTTCTGAAGAGTGAAGATGGACCAGCTCGTGCACGCCGGATCGTTCCGATGCGCAGACCTACGCGCAATGCCATCGCCGGCATAAACGCGAGTTGCAAGAGTTGGTTACCGCGTCAGATGACTCGGCTTAGCGCGACAACCGGAATTACGCGGCTCGTCTTCTGCTTGTACTCGGCGAACTGCGGCATGATCGACGCCTGCTTATCGTACAGGCGCGTGCGTTCGGCCTCGCCCACGACTTCCGCGCGGACCTTGACCTTCTCGCTGCCGACCTCGATCTCGGTTTCGGGATTCGCGACGAGGTTGTGGAACCAGTCCGGGTTCGTCGCCGCTCCAGCCTTCGAAGCGATGATCACCCAGCGGTCGCCGTCGGCCAGGTAGACGAGCGGCGTCGTGTACGACTTGCCCGACTTCGCGCCCCTCGAGTGCAGCAGCAGCATCGGGGCGCCGGTGAACATGCCGCCGACCTTGCCGCCGTTTGCCCGGAACTCGTCGATGATCTTCGCGTTGAACTCGTTCATGGTCGTCATGGGTCTTCCTCCGTTTCGGTGGCTCGCATCCACAACGTTCCGACGCCGCAGTCAACGGTGCCGCGGAAATCGGGCGGTTTTCGCGCAATCCGGGGACGGCCGCGACCGGGCCATTCGTGGCGGGCCGCGTCAGGACCGCCGGCACTTTTCCCCCCGCATCCCCCTTCGGCTAAACAGGCCGGATGTCGCTTGTCCCTGACCTCGAAGGCTTCCGCCGTCTGGCGGCGGAGGCGAACACGATCCCCGTCTATCGGGAGATCGCGGCCGATCTCGATACGCCGGTGTCGGCTTTCCTCAAGCTGCACCGGGGCGGGCAGGGCTTCCTGCTCGAGAGCGTCGAGGGCGGCGACCGCTGGGGACGCTACAGCATTCTCGGCAGCGACCCGCTGATGACTCTTCGCGCGAAGGACGGCGTGATGACGGTCTCGCGCAGGAACGGCGCAGTCGAAACCATCGACGGCGATCCGGTCGATGCGCTGCGCAAGGTGCTCGCACCGTTCCGGCCCGCGCACGTGCCGGGACTGTCGCGCTTCGCGGGCGGATTCGTCGGGTACCTGTCGTACGATCTCGTGCGCACCGTTGAACGGCTTCCCGACGGTAACGTCGACGATCTCGGCGTGGCCGACGTTGCCGGGCTGATCGCCGACAATTTCGTGCTGTTCGACAACGTCACGCACACGATGAAGGTCGTCTCGCTCGCGGTGCTGGCCGACCACGGCAGTGTCGACGATGCGTACGCGAGCGCGTCGTATTCGGTCGAGCGCACCGTCGAGCGTCTGCGCACGTCGCGCGTTCCGCTTCCGACGCCGAGCCGGCACGAGCCGGTGACGCCGGTCTCCAACTGCACCACGAAAGAATACGAGACGTCGGTCGAACGCTCGCTCGAGTACATCGCCGCGGGCGACATCTTCCAGGTCGTCGTCTCGCAGCGCCTCGAGGCGCCGCTGGCGACGCATCCGTTCTCGATCTACCGCGCGCTGCGCACCATCAATCCGTCACCGTACCTGTTCTACCTCGACCTTGGCGCGGAGGTGGCGGTGGGGTCGTCTCCCGAGGTCATGGTTCGGGTCGAGAACCGGCGCATCACCGTGCGCCCGATTGCCGGCACGATCCGCCGCGGCGCGACGCCCGAGGAAGACGAGGCGCTGGTCGCGAGCATGCTGGCCGATCCCAAGGAGCAGGCCGAGCACATCATGCTGGTCGACCTCGGCCGCAACGACGTCGGCAGGGTCGCCGAGATCGGCTCGGTCTCGGTCGACGAGCGCATGGTGATCGAGCGCTACTCGCACGTGCACCACATCGTCTCGCTGGTCTCCGGACGGCTTCGCGACGGCATGGACTGCCTCGACGCGTTCCGCGCGACGTTCCCGGCCGGAACGCTCAGCGGCGCTCCGAAGGTGCGTGCCATGCAGATCATCGACGAGGTCGAAAAGACCCGGCGCGGGCTTTACGGCGGCGCCGTCGGCTACGTGGATTTCTTTGGTAATCTCGATACCTGCATCGCGATCCGCACCGTATTGGTGAAGAACGAGAAGACCTACGTCCAGGTCGGTGCCGGGATCGTCGCCGACTCCGTCCCGGAGCGCGAGCAGACCGAGTGCGGCGAGAAGTGCGGGGCGATGATGGCCGCCCTCGCGCATGCGGCCGAGATCGAGCGGTCATGAAAGGGGCGCTGGCCGCACTGGTCTCCGGCAAGGACCTGACGTCCGCCGAGATGACCGATGCGATGACGAAGATCATGGACGGCGTGGCGACGCCGGCCCAGATCGGAGCGTTTCTTGCCGGGCTTCGGGCCAAGGGCGAGACGGTCGACGAGCTCGTGGCCGCGGTCAGCGTGCTTCGCGAGCGGGCGGTCACGCTTCCGGCCGGCGGAGACGTCATCGACACGTGCGGCACCGGAGGCGACGGCCTCGGGACGTTCAACGTCTCGACGGCAGCGGCATTCGTCGCTGCCGCGGCCGGCGCAAAGGTCGCCAAGCACGGCAACCGCGCGGCGTCGGGAAAAGTCGGCGCCGCCGACGTGCTCGAAGCCGCCGGCGCAGTCGTCGATCTCGGTCCGGACGCGGCGAGGCGATGCCTCGACACGTGCGGCATCACGTTCCTGTTTGCACCGACGTACCATCCCGCAGTCCGTCATGTTGCAGCGGTACGCCGCGAGCTCGGCTTCCGCACGATGTTCAACCTGACCGGGCCGCTGTCGAATCCGGCCGGAGCGCGCCGGCAGGTGATCGGCCTGTACTCGCGCGAGTGGCTGGTGACGGTTGCCGAGGTGCTCCGCCGTCTCGGCAGTGAGCACGTGCTCGTCGTGCACGGCGGCGACGGCAGCGACGAGATCACGCCGGCAGGCGAGACATCCGTCGTCGAGCTCCACGGCGGCGAGATCCGCTCCTATCAGGTCTCGCCGGAAGACTTCGCGATGCGTCGCTGCTCGCCGGCGGATCTTGCCGGCGGCGATGCGGCCGAGAACGCGCGGCTGCTGCGCGCAGTGCTCGGCGGAGTAAGCGGGCCGCAGTCGGATGCCGCCGCGCTCAACGCCGGAGCGGCAATCTTCGTTGCCGGCATTTCGAAATCGCTCGCCGGCGGCGTTGCGCGTTCGCGCGAAATCCTCGCGAGCGGCGAGGCGGTGCAGGTGCTCGATGCGTTCGTCGCATGCTCGCAGCGAATCGCAAGCTCAGCGGCTGAGCCTGAAGCCGAAGCGGAAGTGACGCCGTGATTCTCGATCGCATCCTCGACAGCAAGCGGAAGGAAGTTGCCGCCGCCAAATCCGCTACGAGCGAGCGCGCGCTTCGCGAGCGGCCGCTGTATGCCGAAGGCCGCCGCGGGTTTCTCGACCAGGTGCAGGTCGGTGGCCGCACGATCATTGCCGAAATCAAGAAGGCCTCGCCGTCGAAGGGGCTGATCCGCGCCGACTTCAATCCGGCGGTGCATGCGCACCAGTACGAGCAGGCCGGCGCCCGCTGCATTTCGGTGCTGACCGACCGGCCGTTCTTCCAGGGGTGCCTCGCTGATCTCGAGGCGGTGCGCGCGGCGTCGACGATCCCGCTGCTGCGCAAGGACTTCATCCTCGACCCGTATCAGCTGACCGAGGCGCGCGCGTCGGGTGCCGACTGCGTGCTGCTGATCGTCGCCGCGCTCGGCGACGCACAGATCCGCGAGCTGGCGTCGGCGGCGGGCGAGCAGGGCCTCGACGTGCTCGTCGAAGTTCACGATGAAAGCGAATTCGAGCGCGCGATCGCAACCGGCGCGAGATTCATCGGCGTCAACAACCGCAACCTTCACACGTTCGAGACCTCGCTCGATACCACGCGCCGCCTGGCCGCGATCTGCCCCGACGACGTGACGCTGGTGTCGGAGAGCGGATTTCATTCGGCTGCCGAGCTGGCCGGCATGGAAGCGATCGGAGTCGATGCGTTCCTCATCGGCGAGTCGCTGATGAAGCAGGGCGATCCCGGCGCCGCGCTTCACGCGCTGGTTACGGGATAGCGGGCTGGCTGGATAGCGGTTGGCTCGGCCGGCGGCAAACGGAAATACGAGGAAGCGGCGACATGCCAACCTGGGTCAAGATCTGCGGCGTCACGCGGCCCGAGGATGCCAGGGCGGCGTTCGATGCCGGCGCCGATGCGATCGGCATCAACTTCTGGACCGGAAGCCGTCGCTGCTGCAGGCTGGAAGCTGCGCGCGAAATCGTCTCGGTGCTGCGGCCCGGCGAGCTCGCGTTCGGCGTGTTCGTTCGCGCGCCGCGCGACGAAGTGCGGCGCATCGTCGACGAGGTGAGCCTCGGCGGAGTGCAGTTCCACGGCGGCGAGAGCACCGATGATGTGGCCGGCTGGAACGTTCCGACCATCCGTGCGGTTGCCGTCTCCGACCGTCTGGCGGCCGAAGCGGCGCTTGCGATGCGCGATCGCTTCCTCGAGTCGCGCGGCGCCGGTTATCGCCTGCTCGTCGATCACGGAAGCGGCGGCGGAAGCGGCCTCGCGATCGACGACGAGATGCTCGACGGGCTCGATCTTGCCGATGCCATCCTTGCCGGCGGGCTGACTCCACGAAACGTCGCTGATAGGGTCGCGCGCTTTCGGCCGTTCGGCGTCGATACCGCAGGCGGAGTCGAGTCGGCGCCCGGCATCAAGGATGCGAACGCGATCGCGGAGTTTATCCGCGAGGCCCGGCGCGAGCAGTAACCTCGGGGACATGCACCGGATCCGAAAACCGGTGCCGGTCCCGGCCTTGGGTGAAGGCGGATTGGAGTAATAGAGGCCATGCAACCAGCAGCGACGAAACTTCCCGACGCACGCGGCAAGTTCGGCGAGTTCGGCGGACGTTACGTTCCCGAAACGCTGATGCCGGCTCTGCTCGAGCTCGAAGAGGCCTACGCGCGCTGGAGCGTCGACCCGGGCTTTCAGCAGGAGCTCGCGGCGCTGAACACCGGCTATACCGGACGTCCGACGCTGCTGTATCACGCCGCCCGGCTGTCGGATCAGCTCGGCGGCGCCGAAATCTGGCTCAAGCGCGAAGACCTCTGCCATACCGGCGCGCACAAGATCAACAACGGCCTCGGCCAGGGTCTTCTCGCCAAACGCATGGGCAAGACGCGCATCATTGCCGAGACCGGCGCCGGCCAGCACGGCGTCGCGACGGCGACGGTCTGCGCGCTGTTCGGAATCCACTGCGAAGTCTTCATGGGCGAGGAGGACATCCAGCGGCAGGCGCTCAACGTCTTCCGCATGCGGCTTCTCGGTGCGACCGTGCGGCCGGTCGCCAGCGGCAGCCGCACGCTCAAGGACTCGATCAACGAAGCGATGCGCGACTGGGTCACCAACGTCGCCAACACCTACTACCTCGTCGGATCGACGATGGGCCCGCATCCGTATCCGCAGATGGTGCGCGACTTCCAGTCGGTCATCGGCCGCGAAGCGCGCGAGCAGATGCTGACGGCGCGCGGACGGCTTCCCGACGTGCTCGTCGCGTGCGTCGGCGGCGGCAGCAATGCGATGGGACTGTTCTACCCGTTCGTCGGCGACAAGGACGTCCGGATCGTCGGCGTCGAGGCGGCGGGCCGCGGGCTCGATGCCGGCGCACATTCGGCGTCGATCACCAGAGGCAGCATCGGCGTGCTGCACGGCAAGAAGACGTTCCTGCTCCAGGACGAGCTCGGCCAGATCCTGCCGGCGCATTCGATCGCCCCCGGCCTCGACTATCCCGGAGTCGGACCGGAACATGCCTGGCTTCACGACACCGGCCGCGGAAGCTACGACGCGGTCGGCGATCAGGAATGCATCGAAGCGCTGCAGCTCCTTGCGCGCACCGAAGGCATCATCTGCGCGCTCGAAAGCGCGCATGCAGTTGCGTGGGCGATCGCCGAGGCACCGAAGATGAAAAAGAGCGAGATCATCCTCGTGAACCTGTCCGGTCGCGGCGACAAGGACATGCCGGCGGTTGCCGACTATCTCGGGCAGAAGCTCTGATCCGGGCACGCATCGCCGTACAACCAGGATCCGGGGAACAAGACGTGTCCAGACGCCTCAACGAAAAACTCGCTGCGCTTCGCGCCGACGGCCGTGCCGGCCTCGTGCCGTTCTTCTCGATCGGTGATCCTGATCTCGAGACCAGTCGCGACGCCGTGCTCGCCGCCTGCGAAGCCGGCGCCGACGTCATCGAGATCGGCGTGCCGTTCTCGGATCCGATCGCCGACGGCGTCGTCGTGCAGGAGTCGAGCCAGCGCGCGCTCGCTGCCGGTTCGTCGCTGCCGCGCGTGCTCGAGATCGTCGCATGGCTGCGCGCACGCACCGACGTGCCGATGGTGCTGTTCGGCTACTACAATCCGTTCCTTCACTACGGCGAAGAGACGTTTGCGCGCGACGCGGCGGCGGCGGGCGCCGACGCGGTGCTGTGCATCGATCTTCCTCCCGAGGAAGCCGCCGGCATGGTCGCCGCGTGCCGCAGGAACGGCCTCGCCAACATCTTTCTGCTTGCACCGACGAGCAACGACGAGCGCATGCGCGCAGTCGCCGAAGTTGCCAGCGGCTTCATCTACATGGTTTCGGTGACGGGCGTGACCGGCGCGCGGTCTTCGGCGCCGGCGGGAATCGAAACGCTCGTCGCCAAAGCGCGCGAGGCGACCGGGCTTCCGATCGGCGTCGGATTCGGCATCTCCTCGGCGGCCCAGGCAGCCGACGTTGCGCGCTACGCCGAGCTCGTCGTCGTCGGCTCCGCGCTGGTGCGCCGCATGTTCGATGCGGGGCGCTCCGGCGCCGTCGGTGCGGCTCGCGAGTTCGTCGCCGAGCTTCGCGCCGGCATCGACGCCGTGTCCCGCAACTAGGGCGGCGCGGGCGAACCGGTGCCCCGCACATACAAGGACACGCTGGCGTCCCTTTACGCTCTCGAAGCGAAGAAGGGCATGGACTTCCGGCTTTCGCGTCTCGATCCGGTGCTCGACGCGCTCGATCATCCGGAGCGTGCGTTTCGCGCCGTGCACATCGCGGGCACCAACGGAAAGGGCTCGACGGCGGCGATGATCGAGTCGGCGCTGCGGGCCGGTGGCTATCGCACGGGCCTTTACACGTCACCGCACCTGGTGTCGTTTCGTGAACGCACGCGCATCGGCGGCGTGCCGATTTACGAAGACTCCGTCGTACGCCACACCGAAACGATCGTGGGCGCAGCGTCGCGCGCCGGCGCCGAGCTGACGTTCTTCGAGATCGCGACGCTCGCGGCGTTCCTCGAAATGCGTGAGCGCCGCGTCGAGATCGGCGTCATCGAAGCCGGCCTCGGCGGGCGCCTCGACGTGACCAACGTGGTGCACGGCGACGTGGCCGTGCTGACGTCGATCGGGATCGACCATGTGGAGTTTCTCGGCGACACGATCGCCGGCATCGCGGCTGAGAAAGCCGCGATCATCAAGCACGGCGCGACCGCCGTGACCGGTGCCATGGACGAAATTGCCGATGCGGTCGTTGCCGCGCGCGTGGCGGAAGTCGGTGCGATGCGGCTGGCATGGGGCCGCGACTTCGGTCCGTTCGAGCCGCTGGTGGCGGCGCAGCGCGGCGCCGCCGCGAGCGATTCCGGTACGCACGTGCTGGCCGGAGCGCATCAGGCGCACAACGCGGCGCTGGCTGCTGCGGCGGTCTCGGCGCTCGCGCGTGAATTTCCCGTGGCACCCGGTACGCGCGACGCAGCCATCGTCAGTGCCCGCTGGCCGGGGCGGCTCGAAGTGCTCGCGCGCCGCCGCGGCAGCGGCCCGGTCGTGCTCGATGCCGCTCACAATCCTCAGGCCGTCGCGACGCTGGCGGCGTCGCTCGATGCGGTGGCTCCGTCCCGCCCGCGCGTCCTCGTGTTCGCCGCGATGGCCGACAAGGACTGGCGCGAGATGCTCCGGATGCTGGTACCGGCGTTCGACAAGGTCATCGTGACCGCTCTTCCGATGGCGCGTGCCGAGCGGCCGGAGAGCTTTCTTGCGAGCGCTCCCGGTGCCGTCGTCGCATCGGATCCGGCCGAAGCCCTCGAACGCGCCGAGCGCGAAGCGGCTGCGCACGGAAGCATCGTCGTGACCGGTTCCATCTTTCTTCTCGGGAACCTATACAGAGCGGCCGGTGGAAAACTTCTCGAAGAAGACCTCGCCGACTGATGCTTCCACACGACGGACGCTGACGCGCCGGCGGGCGATCGCGTGCTCGCTCGCCATCTGCCCGCTGATGCTCATTTCCGTGAGCCACGCCGGCGTCGAGACCGGCGGGGCGGGTGCTTCTCCGACGATCCAGAGTGCCACGCCGTCGACGTCCGGCGCGATCCCGGGAGCGACGCCGGCGCCGAGCGATGCGAAGCCGGCCGCGGAGGATGCGACTCCCGCAGCTCCGGCCGTCCACGGTAACGAGCCCGCCGCAGCGCCCGCGGCAACGACGCCGGCCGCAGGTGCCGGCACGCCGGCGAAGAGCCCGATCACGGTCGAAGCCGACTCCCTTGAAGTCGAGAAAGAGGGCGGCAAAGCGCACGCGAGCGGCAACGTGGTGGTCGAATGGGATACCTCCAGGCTGCGCGCGAACGACGTCCGCGTGAACCAGCGCGAGCGCGAGGTCGAGGCCACCGGCGACGTCGTCTACGAGTCCGACGAGTACCGGGCCACCGCGAAGAGCGCGAAGCTCGACGTCGACGAGGAAACCGGCCGGCTCGACGAGGTCGACGTCCACTTCACCGACGATCCCGGCCGCTTCGGCGGCTCGAAGGTAAAGAAGCTCGAAGGCCGTCACGTCGTCGTGCAGAACGGCTACTACACGACGTGCGATACCGATCTCGGCCATCCGCCGGACTGGGAGCTGCGCGGCAAGCACCTCGACGTACGCTTCGACGACTACGCACGCATGCGGAATCCGCACCTGGAGATCCGCGGCGTGCCGGTGCTGTACCTGCCGTACCTGATCTTTCCGACCAAGGAGACGCGCCAGTCGGGGCTGCTGCCGTTTTCGGTCGGCACGTCGACCAATCGCGGCTTCGTCTTCGATCTTCCGGCCTACTGGGCGATCGACAAGCACCAGGACCTGACGATGACCGCGGCGGTCGAAACCTCGGCGCGGCTCGGAGTCGACGGCATGTATCGCTACGCTCCGTCGCGCAAGCGCTGGGGCGAGCTGCGTGCGTCGTATTACAACGAGGCGATCCGCGGCGATCCGAAGGCCGGTTCGCCGGCGGTCGGCGTGCCGGAAAACCGCGGCTCGGTCGAGCTCGTTCATCGCGAGTATCTTTCGAAGTGGACCGGCTACGCCGACGTGATGTGGGTCGGCGACCAGCGCTTCCTGCGCGAGATCAACGTGATCGACAGCGATGCACCGTCGCGCGACGTGCGCCGCACGCTGCGCTACACGTCGTCGCGGATCGGAGCGTTCACGTCGCGCGGCTTCACGGCGGGCGGCGTCGAGACGGCCGAATACCAGGACCTGGTCGGCTTCACCGTCGAGGACGCCCGGCACCACGCCGTCGGCGATGGACACGGGCGCGACTCGTCGTCCGATCCGGTGCGGCGCGACACGGTGCAGAAACCGCTCAATGCGTGGCTGCAGACCGATCGCAACTTCGGCCCGGTCGCATTCGCGTTCGACTCGAGCGCCGCCGCGTTCGTGCGCGACAAGGGCGCGAGCGGAGAGCGCGTCGACTTCGTCTCGACGATGGCGCTTCCTCTGCTGACCGACGGTCCGGTATGGGCCAAGGCGTGGGCCAACGGGCGCGGCACCGCCTACGCGATGACGACGCGTACGGTTCTGTCACCGGACGAGACTCCGGAAGATCGTCTCGATCCGTTTCCGACGCGCGGCATCCTGTCGGGCGGCGTCGATACCCGCACCAAGCTCGCGCGCGAATACGCGTTTACGGATTCGTCGCGCTGGTCGGGCCTCTACCATTCGCTCGAGCCGTTCGTCGGGATGCGCTACGTGGCGCTCGGAAAATACGACGACATTCCGCTGTTCGACCGGCTCGACGCGATCGACGGACGCGACGTCGTCACGTACGGCGTCGATTCGCGATTCCTTCTGAAATACCTGCCGGGCACCGGCAAGGCGGGCCATGCTCCGTTCGAGTTCGGCCGGCTGTCGCTGTCCCAGACGTACAACCTCGGCCAGCAGGTCGTGAACTACGAGCACAACGAGAACGTGGTCGGCGAGCATTTCTCCGACATCGACCTGGCTGCGTTCGTACAGCCGTTTCACGGCTTCGCCGTGCGCACGCTGACCTCGTACAACGTGGGGGCGTCCGAGGTCCGCGGCGCGAACGCATCGATCTCGTGGGAAACCGGGCCGATCGGTCCGTTCCTGCGCGGCAAGAATTCGCAGATCGCCGCAGCCTACCGGTACGTGCGCAGCGATACCTCCGAAAACAACGTGCTGCAGTCGACCGAGATGCTCGCCCGCCTGGCGTTCACGAAGAATTTCGCGCTCGGGCTCAAGGGCCTCTACGACATCGCCGGCAACAAGTTCGTCGAAGAGGCGGTCGGCGTCACGTTCACGTCGTCGTGCGACTGCTGGTCGGTCGGGCTCGGTGTCGTCGACCGCGTCAATCCGGGAGCCTCGGGCCTGACCGGGCCGGGCGACAGGAATCCGAACGAGCTACAGGTACGTCTGGCGTTCGAGCTCAAGGGCCTCGGCGGGTTCGGAAGCGGCGTCACGCAGCGCAACTCGCCGGCGCTCGACAGCATCGAGTACGACGACATCGGCTTCTGGAGAGCCGGATGGTAAAGCGCGTCCTGGTCGCCAATCGCGGCGAGATCGCGGTTCGCATCCTGCGCGCAGCGTCCGAACACGGATGCGAGACCGTCGCGGTGTACTCGGCCGACGACGCGCGCTGCCTGCACGTCGCACGTGCCGACCGCGCGATCGCGCTCGGCGCCGCCGGCCCGAAAGCGTACCTCGACATCGAACGCATCGTGGCCGTCGCGCGCGAAGCTTCGTGCGACGCCGTGCATCCGGGCTATGGGTTCCTCAGCGAGAACGCGGCGCTCGCGATGCAGCTCGCCGACGCCGACATCGCGTTCATCGGACCGACGCCCGCGCAGCTCGCGCTGTTCGGCGACAAGGCGCGCGCCCGCCAGCTCGCGGAAGAGCAGGGCGTCCCGGTGATCCGCGGAATCTCGCACGCGGTCGGCGACGACGAAGCGCGTGAGTTCTTCGCCGCGCTGCCGTCGGGCGACTCGATGCTCGTCAAGGCCGTATCGGGCGGCGGCGGTCGCGGAATGCGAATCGTCCGCAGCACGGACGAGCTTGCCGACGCGCTCGCGCGCTGCCGGTCCGAAGCCCGATCCGCGTTCGGAAGCGGCGACGTCTACGTCGAGCGCCTGATCCCGCGTGCGCGGCATATCGAAGTGCAGGTCGCCGGCGACGGCCGTTCGGTGGTCGCGCTCGGCGACCGCGAATGCAGCCTGCAGCGCCGCCATCAGAAGCTCGTCGAGGCCGCGCCGAGCCCGAACCTTGCGCCGCGTCTCCGCGAGCGCCTGTTCGAGGCGTCCATACGGATGGCCGAGGCGTGTCACTACCGAAGTCTCGCGACGCTCGAGTTCCTCGTCGCGGCGGACGGAGGCACGGACGCGGAATGGTACTTCATCGAAGCCAACGCGCGCCTTCAGGTCGAGCATACGGTGACCGAAGCGGTGACGGGCCTCGACCTCGTGCGAATGCAGCTCGCGATCGCCGACGGCAAAAAGCTCGAGGATCTCGGTCTGGCGGCCGGGCAGGTGCCGCCGTCGCGCGGCAGCGCGCTTCAGCTTCGCATCAACATGGAGAGGATCGATGCCGACGGCTCGGTTCGGCCGGGCGGCGGAACGCTCGAGGTATTCGAGCCGGCCAGCGGTGCGGGCGTGCGCGTCGATACGTTCGGCTACGCCGGCTATACGACGTCGCCGTCATTCGACTCGCTGCTCGCGAAACTCATCGTGCACGTCGATTCGGCAGATTTCGCGTCGCTGGTTGCCGCGGCTCGCCGGCGGCTGTGCGAGTTTCGCATCGAGGGCGTTCCGACCAACGCGGGGTTTCTGCGGGCTCTTCTGTCGCAGCCGGATGTGATCGCCGGTCGCATGACGACGAGGTTCGTCGACGATCACGTTGCGGCGATCGTCGCTGCCGAAGCGTCGCTTCCGGGAGCGCTGTGGTTTGACGGTCGCGGGGCCGGGTTTTCCGCGGAGACTCAACCGTCGGCGAAGACTTCGACCGTCGGAGCGCGCGTGGACGCGCTCGATCCGCTCGCCGTGGTCCACCACGGAAAGGCGCAGGCGCCGCGCGCTGGAGCTGCGCCGGATAAATCGGGGACAGACACCGATTTCCGGAAATCGGTGTCTGTCCCCGATTTCGCGTCGGGCGGCGTCGACGGACCCGACGGTACGGTCGCCGTTCGCGCACCGATTCTCGGCACGATCCTTCAGGTTTCGGTCTCGGCCGGCGACCGGGTCGCCGCCGGCAGCGAGCTGCTGGTGATGGAAGCGATGAAGATGGAGCACGTCGTCACCGCGCCCGTTTCCGGCATCTGCCGCCTCGTCACCGTCGCTGCCGGCGACACGGTGTTCGAAACGCATCCGCTCGTGTTCCTCGAGGAGGCGCACGTCGAGGCAGACGCCGGCGATGCCGACGCGGAAGTCGATCCCGCGCACATCCGGCCGGATCTCGCCGAAGTGCAGGCGCGGCATCGGTTCGGCGCCGACGACGCGCGCCCCGAAGCCGTCGCAAAGCGGCGCGCGAGCGGCCAGAGAACCGCGCGCGAGAACGTCGACGACCTTTGCGATCCGGGATCGTTTGCCGAGTTCGGCTCGCTCGTGATCGCTGCGCAGCGCCGCCGCCGCGGTCTCGACGATCTGATCCGCCGCACGCCCGGCGACGGGATGATCTGCGGCCTTGCCAGCATCAACGGCGACCGCTTCGCCGCGGACAAGTCGCGCGCCGTCGTAATGTCGTACGACTACACGGTGCTCGCCGGCACGCAGGGGCTGCAGAACCACCGCAAGAAAGACCGCATGTTCGAGATCGCCTACGACCAGCGTCTTCCGGTCGTGATCCTGACCGAAGGCGGGGGAGGGCGCCCGGGAGACACCGACGGTTCGGGCGTCGCCGGTCTCGATTGCCGCGCGTTTCAGTTCTTCGGACGGCTATCGGGTCTCGTGCCGCTCGTCGGTGTCAACTCCGGCCGCTGCTTTGCCGGCAACGCGGCGCTGCTCGGCTGCTGCGACGTGGTGATCGCAACCGCCAACTCGAGCATCGGCATGGGCGGTCCCGCGATGATCGAAGGCGGCGGGCTCGGCGTGTTTCATCCGGACGAAGTCGGTCCGATGGCGGTGCAGACGCGCAACGGCGTCGTCGACATCGCAGTGGCGGATGAAGCCGAAGCGATCGCGACGGCCAAGCAGTATCTGTCGTACTTCCAGGGGCCGGCGACCGAGTGGAAGGCCGCCGATCAGCGCCTGCTGCGAAGCGCGATCCCCGAGAACCGGCTTCGCATCTACGACGTGCGCCGCGTGATCTCTACGCTCGTCGACGAAGGCTCGCTGCTCGAGCTTCGGCGCGACTTCGGCACGGGAATGGTCACGGCGCTCGCGCGCATCGAAGGCCGTCCGATCGGGGTGCTCGCCAACAATCCGGCGCATCTTGCCGGAGCGATCGATCCGGATGGTGCCGACAAGGCCGCGCGCTTCATGCAGCTCTGCGACGCGCACGATCTGCCGATGCTGTCGCTGTGCGACACGCCGGGCATCATGGTCGGGCCCGAGATCGAAGCGCGTGCGATGGTGCGACACGCGTCGCGCATGTTCGTGGTCGGCGCGAGCCTTACGGTGCCGTTCTTCACGATCGTGCTGCGCAAAGGCTACGGGCTCGGCGCGCAGGCGATGGCCGGGGGCAGCTTCCACGCGCCGATGTTCACCGTCGCATGGCCGACCGGCGAGTTCGGCGGCATGGGCCTCGAAGGCGCCGTAAAGCTGGGCTTTCAGAAAGAGCTCGCCGCCGTCGAGGATCCGGCCGCGCGCCGCGAGCTGTTCGAGTCGATGGTCGCGCATGCGTACGAGATCGGAAAAGGCGTCAGCATGGCGTCGTACTTCGAAATCGACGACGTGATCGATCCGGCCGAATCGCGCCGCTGGATCATGACGGCACTGCGCTCGGCTCCGCCGGTTCTGCCGCGCAGCGGGAAGAAGCGGCCGTGCATCGATGCCTGGTAGATAGAACCGGCGTTCCCCGGTGCGCGAATTCGTGTCGCCGACCTCTTCCGCGGCTACTGATCGGCCACTCCTCGTTGCAGACGATCGTTTCGAAGCCCGCGCGCGCGTGCTAATCGCCCCGGGTGGCGAAGGGTACCCGAGCCGAGCGGCGTCGCATTGCGCGGCCCGTGCCTGTCGCTGCATCCCCGAGGTCGGCTCCCGCACAGTCATCCGGGTCTCCGCCGCCACCTCCGCCGCCTGTCGGTCCGTCGCGCTTCGAGCTGCTGCTGACCGCGCGCTGGGTGCTTCCGGCCATTCTCGTCGTCGCCGCGATCTTTCGGCTGTGGCACGTGATGGCGCTCGCGAAGACGCCGTTTTTCGATCATCTCGGTCTCGATTGCCTCGTCTACGACGAGTGGGGCCAGCGCATCGCAGCCGGCGACTGGATGGGCAGCCGGATCTTCTACCAGGATCCTCTTTACCCGTACTTCCTCGGAGTGATCTACGCGATCTTCGGGCGTCACCTGATGCTCGTGTACCTGATCCAGGTCGGCTTCGGGGTTGCCACGTGCTGGCTTACGGCGCTCCTCGGAAAGCGTGTGTTTGGTGTCGCGGCCGGCAATCTTGCGGCGCTGATGGCGGCGGTGTTCGCACCGGCGATCTTCTACGAGGTGCAGATCGAGAAGACCTTCCTCAGCGTCTTCCTGGTTGCGGCGTTTCTCGTGCTGCTGTTCGGCCGTCGAATCGGGGTGCGCTTCGCTGCCGGTGCAGTGCTGGCGCTGGCCACGCTCACGCGTGCGAACCTGATCGTGTTCATCCCGCTGACGGCGCTGCTGCTGCTGTTCGAACGGCCGGATGACAGCGGCGAGCCCGAGCTATCCGGACAAGTCGAGGAGAATCCGACACGATTCGATTTGCTGCGCGTTCCGGAAGAGTGGGGTATGCGGCAGGCAGCGGCGTTCGTCGCAGGCTGCGCGCTGATCCTCGCGCCCGTCGCGCTGCGCAACCATCACGTCGAAGGCCAGTGGGTGCTGACGACCTCGCAGGCCGGACAGAACTTCTACATCGGCAACAATCCGCTCAACACGACCGGCAGCTATTTCGTGCCGCCGTCGATCCGCCCCGATCCTCGCTACGAGGAGACCGATTTCCGCGCGGAAGCCGAGAAGAAATCCGGACGCAAGCTCAAGCCATCGGAGGTTTCCGACTACTGGAGTCATCTCGCGTGGGAGCACATCCGCACGTCGCCGACGTTCGCGCAGATGATGTTTCTCAGGAAGTTCGTGCTGTTCTGGAACGACTACGAGGTTCCCGACAACCTCAACATGTATCTGCTCGAGCGCTGGTCGTGGGTGCTGCGGCTGCCGCTTCTCGGCATCGGCGTGATCGCGTCGTTCGCGCTGCTCGGCGCCGCCGCATCGTTCCGCCGCAATTCCCGCGTGCGGATTCTCGTCGGGTTCGTTGCGCTCTACTGCGCGACGGTGGTCGCGTTCTACGTATTCTCGCGCTACCGCATCCAGATCGTACCGGTGCTGATGGTGCTCGCCGCCTACGGCATCCTGTGGCTCGCCGATGCGGTGCGCGCGCAGCGATGGGACCAGGCGGGCGGCGGCACCGCGGCCGTCGTGATGGCAGGCCTTTTCTGTTTCCAGAGTTTCGAGTGGACCGACAAGGACAAGGCGATCGCGATCAGCCTGAACAACCTCGGCGCGCTCTACATGGAAATGGGCGATACGCCCAAGGCAATCTCGACGTACGAGGAAGCCGTCAAGCTCAGTCCCAAGGGCGTCATCGGCGCGATGCGAATCCTCGGCGACTACTACATGAAAACCGGCAATCTGGATCGCGCCGAAGATTTCATGCGCCAGGTCGTCACGTACAAGCCGGAAAGCCAGATGGGATGGAATGCGCTGGCGTCGCTCTACATGAAGCGGCAGGCGAACGGCGAGTCCGATCCGCTGCTCAGTGACAAGCTCGCGGCCGCGCTTCTTTCTGCCGGCCGCACAGCAGACGCGAGACGTGTAGTAGAAAACGCGCGCGCCTCCGGCACGCCGCCGAGCGCCGAGGTCGAGCGCAGGCTTTCGGCGGCGGAAGCCGGCAGGCGCTGAGATTAGACGCGACTCTTCGTTCGCGTCGCTGTTCGCTGCTTCGGTTCGATGCACGTGCTGGACGGAGCGCGACCCTGGGCAGAGATGCCGCTCGAGCCGCCGCTTGAAATCCCTCTCGTCCGCTACGGCGTCGTCGCGCGAAAGCGCGTGGCTGTATTGGTCGTCGCGACGGAGAACACGCTCGACCAGCACTTCGATGTCGCGTCGTTGAACATCTGGACCGTCACGCCCGAGTCCTGGTCGAAGAATTCGCCCGCGCTGAAGGCCGCCGGCATCGGAAGGTTCGGTCCCCTTGCATCCAGACGCATACTCGCGCGTCCGATGGCGCCCGATCCCAACTGCAGCTTGTGGACCCCGTCTTCGATTCCTGTGGAATCCTTGTAAGCCCAGCCGTCCGGATTTGCGTCGAGCCAGTGCTCGTTCGGATCGATCTCTACGTGACCGACGAGCGTCGAAACCCCGGCTGTCGAATCGTAGATGCAAAGCCGAAGGCTCGTATTGGTTGACGGATCACCGAGGTCTTGCTGGTCCACCCCGGCACCATCGGCCCATCTCCACACCAATCGGCGAGTCGCAGGCGATTCGTCCCGTATCCGTAGTGTCGCCTTGCGCCCCGCCGAGCACGTGGTGGCGGGCCGCGCCGGACAAGGGCTGACATAGGCATGGTACGCGTAGGTCGTGGGCAGGAGGAACACCGCGTGCCCTGCAATCTGGCCGGATTCGTTCATGGCCGAGGGACCGGCGTCGTAGTCGGCACCGTCAAGCGTACGGACCGCTGTCATGACGCCATCCGCGTACAGGAAAGTACTGGTGCCGGCATCGCCTTCCGTTGAAGCGATGCCTGAAGCGGTGCCCGCCACCTGGCCAGCATCATTGATCGAAACGGCCTGGCTCGAGCTTCCTCCGAGCGTCCCGAGATCTGTCATCACGCCGTTGCCGTAGAGAAACGCATGCGGGAAGAAAACAGTCCCTGTCGAACCGACGACCTGGCCGGAATCATTGATCGCATACGCACGACTGTGCGGGCCTCCGATCGTGCCGAGGTCTGTCATCACACCGTGGTCGTACAGAAAAGCGTGCGTGTCCCCGGTTGCAGTATCGGACCATCCAACGACCTGCCCGGCATCATTGATTGCACTCGCTTCGCTGCCGGCTCCGCCAAGTGTGCCAAGGTCGATCATCGATCCGTCGCTGTATAGAAACGCATGTCCCACGGCATTTCCGGCCAGGGAGGAATTGCCCGCGACCTGTCCGGCAGAGTTGATCTGGACGCCGCGGCTGTAGGTTCCGCCGAGTGTGCCGAGGTCGTTCATCACGCCGTTCGCGTAAATGAACGCGTGCTGCTCGGCGTCGCCGGTGGTATCGGAAGTTCCCGTGATCTGCCCCACGTCGTTGATTGCGGCAGGAGACGACGAGGTTCCGCCGAGCGTACCAAGATCGGTGGTCACACCGTTGTCGTAGAGAAAAGCATGGTGGAAGACACTGCCGGTGGACGTTGAAACCACGATCTGGCCGGCATCGTTGATATCCCAGGCCACGCTCGACGATCCTCCGAACGTACCGAGATCCGTCATCACACCGCCGCGATAGAGAAAGCCGTGATACGTCGCGTCTCCGCTCACGTACGAATAGCCCACCGCCTGGCCGGCGTTGTTGATCGCGGCAACGTGACTGGACGTCCCTCCGAGAGTACCCAGATCGACCACGGGCCCTGCCGCGGCACGCGTGGTCCCCGTTGCCATCAGCCCCACCACGACAGCTATCGCGTAACGAGATTGGATGACACCTCGCGTCACCGCTTCGGATCGAGAGGAATGGAAAGAGAGCAACGACTGGGTTTTCGTGGAGTTCATCACTTCCGTCTCTATCACCTCTTCCCGCGAGAGATCCTGATGGCTCGCTGATGAATCCGCGATGGATCCCACGGTCGGACGCAGAAGCAACCCGTTGCATCGCGGAGCAACGGACAGTACATCGCCACGACAACCGCCCGATCGGTTTGCGGTGCACAACGATCCCGTCATGAGCAGTCGCGAGCAGTCGATCTACCTTTTTTCCGATTTCGAGTTGCGCGCCGGCGAACGCATCCTGCTACGCCGGGGTCGTCACGTGGCCGTCGAGCCCAAGGTTCTCGAGGTCATGGTGCACCTGGCCGGGAACGCCGACCGCGTGGTCCCCAAGGCGGAGCTTCTTGACTCGCTGTGGCCCGGCGTCGCGGTCGTCGATGGCGTGGTGCATCGCTGCGTGTCGCGAGCGCGTCGCCTGCTCGGCGACGACGGCAACGGGCCGCGCATCATCGCGACGCGTGGGCGCGAGGGGTACCAGTTTGTCGCGAAAGTGTCGGCAATACGTCGTACGCTCGCCATCGAGCCGGAAAGCTCCGTGCCGTCCGCAGGCGCTGGCATACCCGCGCTCGTGCCTCGCGCAGATCTCATTGGCCGCACTGACGAGCTCCGCGTTCTGCATGCCATGCTCGCCGACCTCGAGGGCGCGCGCCGAGGTGGCGTCCTTTGCATTACCGGAAGTCCGGGCATGGGAAAATCCCGGCTGCTCGATACACTCGCCGATGACGCCGCGACGCACGGAGTGCGCGTGTTGCGGAGCGAGTGCCGGGAAGTTTCGGGCGCGCCAGCATTTCATCCGTGGATCCGGATTCTCGAAGACCTGGCGATGGGTTCCGACGCCGCCGTACTCCTCGACAAGCTGGGTAGCTCAGCCGCGGACCTCGGTGAGCTGGTGCCGGCTCTGGTTCATTCCCGCGCGTCGCACACCTCCAGGGCAAACCTCTCGCCGGACCTGCAGCGCAGCCGATTCCTCTCGACTGCCGAGCGGCTGTTGCGAATCGCTTCCGAGTCCAGGCCGACCGTCATCCTGATCGACGATCTTCACTGCGGCGATGATGCGACGCTCGCGTTCTGGCGGATTCTGACGCCTGCGTGCTCGCGAGTGCCGCTTCTGCTTGCGTGCAGCTATCGTGACGCGGAAGTACGCCGCCACGATACGCTGGCCACGATCGATGCCGAAGCATTCTCGAGCGAGATTGCAGTTCGCTGCCAGCTCGATGGTCTCGGCCCTTCCGATACGGAGGATCTCGTTGTTCCACTGCTGGAGCGAAGTCTGCCTCACCGGACGGCGCGGCGGATGGCACGAAGGATCCAGGAAAAGTCCGAGGGCAATCCGTTCTTCGCACTCGAGCTCGCACGGCACATGCTCGCGCTCGAGGCGAAGATCGGCGCCGAACAACTCGAAACGGCGCTCGATCGCAGCTCATCGTCGCTATCCAGCAGCATCCGTTCGGTCGTGGCGCTTCGCATGGATGCGATGCGCGCTTCGACCCGGCAGATCCTCGAAGCGGCGGCGACGATCGGGCGCGATTTCGACCTCGCTCGATTGCGCGCCGTCTGCGAGGGCGACGACGAGGCCGTCGACTCCGCGCTCGACGAAGCGGTAGCGGCCGAGGTTGTCGACAGCCGAAGCGATGCTCCGGGACAATTTCGCTTCCGTCACATCCTGTTCCGCGACGTTCTCTACAACATGAGCGCACCCGGCGTCAGACGTAAACGCCATTACCGCATTGCCACACATATCCTCGCTACCCATGGAGCGATGCTCGAGAACTACTACGAGGAGCTTGCGCATCACTTTCTGGAAGCCGCGCCCGACGGCTATGCCGACGAAGCCATTTCGTTTGCACTTCGCGCGGCCGCGCACGCCACGCAGCGGCTGGCTTTCGAGAACGCCGCACGCTCTTACGAGCGCGCGATCACCTCGCTGCGCCTCACGCGCGAGCCTTCGGACCGCCGGCTGTGCCAGTTCATGCTCGAGCTGGCAGAGTCGTGGAGCCGCGCGGGAAACGACCAGCGCGCGAGCACGGCGTTTGAAGAGGCGGCCATCGTCGCGCGCCGAATCGGCGACGGCGAGCTCTTCGCGCGCGCCGCGATCGGACTGGCCGTGCGCTTTGGCCAACCCGTCGACTTCGGTGTGCCTTCGCCTGCTACGCGCAACCTGCTCGAGGAGGCATTGATCGGGCTGTCGGAAAAGCCGGCCCCGACTCGCGCGCTGGTCCTGGCCTGCCTCGCGTTCTCCGCCTTCGCCGAATCCGCACATGCCCGGGCCGTAGAGCTGGCCACGAGGAGCGAAACCGAGGCACGTGCGAGCGGCGATCCGTTATCGACCTGCGTTGCGCTGGTCGCGCGCCACATGGTGTCGATGGAGCCCGGCAATCCAGCGCACGCCGCCGATATCGCCGACGAGCTGATCACGGTCGCCGAGAGCTCGGGCATGCAGGAGATGGTGCTCGTCGGACACACGTATCGCACGTTCCGTTACCTGGAGGACGGAACCGACTCGGCGAAACTGGACGCGACGGTTTCCGCACGCGCGCAACTGGCGGCGCACCTGCGACAACCCCAGGGACAATGGTGGAGTCGTGTCATCGCGGCGACGATGGCCATGATGCGCGGCGATTGGCGGCTCTGCGAGGAAGAAAGTCACGCCGCCCACGATCTCGCCCTGGGATCGCTCAACACGAACCAGGACCTAGCGTTTCGCACCCAGAAAGCCCAGGTGCTCATGCATCGCGGCGAAATCGGGGCGATGCTCGATCTCTCGCGCGAGACCGCGGAGCTCTACCCGCATCTTCACACCTCCTACGCTGCGCATTGCGTCGTTCTGGCCGCGGTCGGCGAGCGCAACGAAACCCGGGAATTTGCAAAAAGCTGGCACGGCAAAATCTTCTCCGAGTCGCTGCAGCCCTCAAACTGGCTGGTGGAAGCGGCGTGTCTGGTCGAGCTCGCGTCGATCCTGGACGATGCGGCGCTTGCCGAGCCGCTCTATCGTTTTCTGGAGCCTCATCGCGACCGCAACGTGATCGTCGGACAGGGAATCGCGTACAACGGAACGGTCGCTCGCCTGCTGGGACTCCTGGCCTGCGTACTCGGACGCTTCGATATCGCCGTCAACGAGTTCGGCGTCGCGCTCGCGCGCAGTAGCGACTTCCACGCGCTGCCGTGGATCGCCCGCACTCAGCTCAACTATGCACGGTGCCTTCGCAGGCGATGCCACGACGGCGACGAAGCCGAGGCCCGCCGGCTTCTGTCCGAAGCCCATGAAACCAGCCATCGAATCGGCGGCCTCGGCCTGCAGATGGAGATCCAGCTCGTCGAGAACGGCGCAATCTGAGGACTGCCAGGCGGCAGTCGTTTCCAGCGATCAGTGCCCCGGCGGCGGCCCGAGCAGATCGGCTTCGACAAACGCCTTGCGCGGCTTCCCGGTTCCGGTCGCCGCCGTACCCGGCACGAACAGCGGCTGCCAAACCTGGCCGCTTACCGTATCGGTAAACGGCAACCCGGCCGGCGCAAACTGCTGGCCTCCCCACGCCTTCGTGATCTCGGCGGACGCTGCCGACGGCAGCTCGCGCAGCGAGACATAGTTGCTTCCGACGCCGTCGAGCTGGAACAGCGTGTAGCCATCCACGCGCCGCGTGCCGGGCATGAGGCCTGTTGCGAGCACGGTCGTGTTCGCAATGCTGACCCATCCATAGCGCTTGTCGTCGCTGTATGGCGCGCCGTCTTCCGGCGTCTTCGGCCACGGCAGGTCGATCATGACGTAACCGGGTACGAGCTCGCCGTAGGAAACGTACTCCTGATCCTTGGCGAGATATGCCGCGGTTCCGCCCGTCACGCGGCCTCGCGATGCGACCGTGTCGGCGGTGATGCGGATGCGGTTTCGCGTCATGAAATCGCGCGGATCGAGATGCGTCTGCCGCAGCCCGTCGTCGCTTTCCGGAGTGCGGCCGATGAACGGATGGAACTTGCGGTAGTGTTCGATGCCGAGCTGCTGGCGCGTCACCGGATCGGCCAGATCCGCGAGCACGTCGAAGTGCAGCTGCACAGGATTGGTCACCGAGCCGCTGCTGCCGACCGTACCGATACGGTCCCCGGCAACGACACAGCCTGGAACCGCCGATACTTCGCCGAGATGCGCATACACGGTCGAGATGCCATCGCCGTGGCGCACGACAACGAAGTTCCCCCAGCCGGCGGCGCAGCTTCCGCTCGGAGGATTGACGACCGGATCGGCCGGCGATGGGCATGCTTTCTTGACGAGCACGACCTCGCCGTCGGCGGCGGCGTAGACCGGAAGCTGGTCGGCGGCGATCGGAAGCTGCGAGCGCAGGTCTGCACCCGAATGATAGCCGAGGTGGCCGCCGCTGAGCGGAACGGATCCGTAGCTCGCGTAGTCCTCGACGACGCGCACCTGTTCGATCGGCCATTCGAGCACCGGAGAAATTTCCGGATCGGTGCACGCGGGCTCCACGGTCAGGATCTTGCGGGCGATGTTGTTCGACGGAACACCGTCGCCGGAGACTCCGGTGGTATCGGCGATCGCCCAGACCACGTTCTCGCCGAGCGGACGGTTCTCGATCTGGACAGCGCAGCGCACGCTCGCGCTTTCGGTCGGCGCGAGCGCCGGAGTCGGACGCGCGCTGCAGAGCACTTCGTCGGCCGGGCTGACGTCGTTCGGATCCTGGTTGATCCGGAACGTCATCAGCGACGCCTTGGCTTTTTTGCTTCCGAGATTGTCGACGCGCGCGCGGATGACCACGCCCTGGCCGTTGCGGACCTTGCGCGGACGAACGACGAGACGGGTGATGGCAAGATCGGCCGCATCGGGAGCGAGAATCGTAAACGCGCGGCTCGCGCTGTCGTTGGTGCGGTTGATCTGCCCCGCGGTGTCGTCGACGTCCGCCGTGATCCACAGATATGCCGTGCCGGGTGCTTCGCTCGTCAGCGTCCAGGTGCAGCTGACCGGAATCGCCGAGCCCGCGACCAGTGCTTCGGTGGCGATCGCGTCACAGACGATCGGATCGGTTTCGAATGCGCCGTCGGCGTGCCTGCTGAGGCGGATGCGCGCGCTCGAAGCCGCCGCATTGCCGACACCCTGGTTGCGGATGATCGCGGTGATGGAAACCGCCCCTCCGGTTCCAGCTGAAGCAGGCGTTGCGACGATGCTGTCGATGACCAGGTCCGGCGCAGGCCCCGGCTCGACGTTGAGCGCGACCGAGCGCGTGTTGTTGTCGCGATTGGCTTCGCCCGTCAGCCCGGTCGCGTCGGCGACGGCCCACACGAAGCTCGGCCCGGCCGGAACGTCGGTCAGCGTCGGCTTGCAGTTAATGAGGATGCTCGAGCCCGACGACAGCGACGGGGTGTTGATCTGCTCGCAAAGGATGATGTCGCCTTCTTCGCCGACGCCGGCCGGATTCTGGTTGATCACGAAGCGTGTCTTCGAAGCGGGCGCGCCGGTCTTGCCGTCGTTCGCGATCCTTGCCGTCAATGTGACCATGCTGCCGCTGGCCGGGTTGCTCGGGCTGACCGTGACCGATTTGACGATCATGTCGGGCGTCGACTGCGGGTCGATGGTGAATTCGGCCGACAGCCTGTCGTTGGTGCGGTCGGACTGGCCGGCGAGATTCGTCGCGTCGGCCACGACCCAGATGTAGTTGACCCCCGCCGGCCGGCCGCTGAGCTCGGGCTTGCACGTGACGAGGGTGGTTTCCCCCGGGTCGAGAGACGGCGTGTCGATTGCTCCGCACAACGACGGATCGGTGCTCGACAGAATTTCCGGATCGATGCCGATGCGGACGCGCGTGACCGTCGCGGGCGCCTGGGCGGTTCCCTGGTTACGGATCACCGCAGAGATCGTGATCGATTTTCCGTTGGCTCCGATCGGCGGGTCGACCGTGACGCTGTCGACGACGAGATCGGTTGCTTCGCTGGAGACGGTAATCGACCCGCTCCTCCGGTCGTTGGTCGTATCGGACTGGCCGGCCGTCTTGTTCACGTCGGCGATGGCCCAGACGTAATTGGTGCCGGCCGGACGCGCGCTGAGCGTCAGCTCGCATCCGACTTCGACGCTCGCGCCGGCGGCGATCTGGGGTGTCAGGATGTTGCAGAGGATCGCATCGGTCGACAACACCGTGGCGGGATCCTGGTTGATGCGCACGCGCGTGGTCGAGCTCTGTGCGTTGGCAGTTCCCTGGTTCTTGATCGTCACGCCGATCGAAATCTCTTCGCCGTTGCGCAGCGACTTCGGCACGAGACTGAGGCTCGTGACGATGAGGTCCGGCGACTGGTTGCTGACGTCGAACGAGATGTGGCTGCGGTCGTTGGTGACGTTTTCCTGGCCCGCCGTCTTGTTCACGTCGGCAATGGCCCACAGGAAGCTCGTGCCCGACGGCCGTCCGCTGATCGTGGCCGAGCATCCGATCTGCGCGACCGACCCGGCCGCCAGGCTCGGCGTCGAGATATTGCACAGGATCGGGTCCGTCGACGTGACCGAAGAGGAGTCCTGGTTGATGCGTACGCGCGTGGTCGACGCGAGGGCGCTCGACGAGCCCTGATTCTTGATGTCCATCGTCAGGTGGACGACCGTGCCGTTGGCACCGCTCGACGGATCGACGGCAAGATTCTGGACCACCAGATCGGGGGCGGCCGTCGCTGGAGACGCGATCGCGACCGCAGCAAGCAGGAGGGCACCGCCAACGACGCGCAAGGAAGCGGACAACCGGCGGCTACGCCGCCCGAAGACCGCCAGGACGGCAGCGTAAGCCGCGGACTCATGTCTTTGTTTCATGGGGGCACGCGAAGTGTGCCAGAACCCGATCGGTCATAACAGTGACGATCGCGCGCCACTCGGCCCGCGAGCGAACACGGCCCGAATTGTCACAGCCGCCATAACCCGCAATAAGGGGGTCCATTTTACTGGCGATTTCGTGCTGGGAGCAGGTTCGCTCGAGGCTCTTTTTCCGTGACGACGAACACCCGACTGTCTCCGCTCGAACGCTTCCTTTCGACCTTCACCGATATCCGGCCGGGCGAGGGCATCACTGGCCTCGTGATGTTCGCGAACGTGTTCGTGATCCTGTGCGCGTACTATTTCGTCAAGCCGCTGCGCGACGCATGGATCGCGGTCTCGCACGTCGAGGGTCTTTCGGGCATGGAGCTCAAGGCGTACTCGAGCTTCCTGCAGAGCCTGCTGCTTGCCGGCATCGCGAGCGGGTTCGCGAGACTCTCGGGCCGTGTCGACAAGCGAAAGCTCGTCACCGGCAGCACGCTCGTCTGCATCTCCAACCTCGTCCTGTTCTGGATGGCGTATCCCGGCGTGATGATCGAGAACCTGCCGTTCGCGGGCGTGGTCTTCTATCTGTGGGTCGGAATGTTCGGCGTCTTCATCGTCGCGCAGTTCTGGACGATGGCGGCCGACATGTATGCGGGCGAGTCCGGCACGCGCCTGCTGCCGATGATCGCAATCGGCGCGACGGCGGGTGCGGCCTTCGGCTCGCTCGTGATCGGCCGGCTCGTCAGCAGCGGGGTGTTCAGCAGCGGCAGCTTCCTGCTGCTCGCCACGCTCCCGCTCGCGCTGTCCATTTGGCTGACGCACATGGCCGATGTGCGCGGCCCGGTCGGCACAGGTCCGCGCCCCGCGTCGGCGAGCACGAAGGCGACGCCGGCGGAAGTGAAGTCGCGCGGCAAGGGTGCGCTGTCGCTGATCTTCCGGACGCCGTACCTCGTCAGCGTCGCGGTCGTGATCCTGCTGTGCAACTGGGTCAACACCAACGGCGAAAACCTGATGTTCAGCGTGCTGCAGGACGCCCTCAGGGCGCAGGCCGCAGGCCAGGGCTTGACCGGCGACCAGCTGCAGAGCTTCATCGGCGACGGCACGACGATCTTCTACGGGAATTTCTTCATCTGGGTGAACGTGATCGCGCTCATCGCGCAGGCCTTCGTCGCATCGCGATTGCTGCGATACGGCGGCTTCGGTGCCATCATGATGCTGCTTCCGGTGGTCTCGACCGTGGCATACTCGACGATGGCGTTCCTGCCGATGCTCGGAATCGTTCGCATGTTCAAGACGGCCGAGAACTCGATCGACTATTCGATCAACAAGACCGCCCAGCAGGTGCTGTGGCTGCCGACGAGCTCGGAAACCAAATACCGGGCAAAGCCTGCCATCGATTCGCTGTTCGTGCGGATGGGTGACGGGTTCGCCGCGCTCACGGTCCTGCTGGGTGCGCGAATGCTCGACCTGTCGAACCGCTCGCTGTTCCTCGTCAACGTTGCGCTGGCCGTGACCTGGCTCGTCCTGTCCTTCGCGATTACCCGTACGTACGCGCGAATGGTGAAGGAGCACGAGCGCGAGGGGGCCTCCTGATCCCGATACGGCGGTTCGTGCAGCGGGCGCGCCGAGCGCTCGCCGTCGAGCCCGGCGAGACCGCGCTCGTCGCGTGGTCGGCGCTCACGCTGTTCCTGATCGAATGGGCTTCGGTCGCCGTCTCGAACGCGAGCGACACGATGTTCCTCAAGCGTGTCGGCGTCGATTACGTGCCGATCGTGTTCCTTGCCAATTCGCTGCTGCTCACGGCGACGACGCTTGCCGCCGGCAATCTCGCGGCGCGCTACGACCTGAAGCGCCTGCTGACAGGCACGTTCTGCGCGCTGTCGATCCTGCTGTTCGTGCTCTGGGGGCTCGTGCTCGCCGGAGTGCCGTCGATCCCGACCACGCTCGTCATCCTCTCCAAGCAGATCGACGTGATCGCGGCGCTGATGTTCTGGACGGTCGTGGCGGGCCTCATGACGAGCCGGCAGGGCAAGCGCCTGGTCGGCCTGATGACGGCCGGCGGCACGTTCGGAACGATCCTCGGAAGCTTCTCGTCCGGAATCTTCGGACGCCTGCTCGGCATTCCATCGCTGCTTGCGGTTGCCGGCGTCGCGTTCGCGTTCGCGACTCTCGCGTCGATCCCGCTCGGTGCGAGCGCGCAGCGCCGCCTCTATCGCCGCGGCGCGCCGCCGGCTCCCGACCAGGACCAGCGGCCGCACATCGTCGCGTTCTGGAAAGAAAGCTCGCTGTTTCGCGTGCTCGCGCTGACGTCGTTTCTGGCCGGCGTGCTCGGCCCGATGCTCTACTATTCGTTCTCGTGCGCGGCCGATCTCGCGACGCGCACGGCCGACGGCGAGCAGCGCCTTCTCAGCCTGTACGGTGCGCTGCGCGGCTGGATCAACGTGGGCGTTCTTGTCGTCCAGGTCGGCGGCAGCGCGATGCTGTTCCGACGCATCGGCGTGCCACTTGCCGCAACGGTCGCGCCGGCAGCGTACGTGTTCGGCCTTACCGGCCTCGGCGTCGCGTTCGGGCTGCCGACCGCGATGCCGGCGACGACCGGCACCGGCGTTCTCGACCACACGATTTACGAGCCGGCACAGCGGATCCTCAGTGCGCTGCTTCCGCTCAAGATCCGGGTAGCCGCGACCAGCGTCATCCAGGGGCCTGCCAAAAGAGCCGGAGCGGCGCTCGGAAGCCTGCTGGTTCTGGCGGTGATCGCGACCGTTCACGATCCGTCGTGGGTGGCCATCGTCGGGCTTCCGATTGCCGGCGGGTGGCTGCTGCTCGCGCTCAGCCTCTGGCAGAACTATTCGAACCTGCTGCTCGAGGCGGCGCGGGTACCGTCGTCGGATGCGAACGCGGAAGACGCACGCGCATCGCTGCTCGACACGTCGACGCTTCGCACCCTCGAACAGAACCTGGTCGGCAGCGACATCGCCCGCTGCCAGGCGGCGTGCGATCTTTTCGAAGACGCCCCGCCGGTGATCGCAATCGAAGCGTTGACGCGCGCGCTCTCGTCGGCACCGATGACGAATCATCCGATGCTGCTCGAGACGCTCGATCACGTGCTCGCCGATACGGCGGTGGATACGAGCGGCGGCGACGGCGACGGCTGGCCGGCGCTGCCCGGAGGCGCAGCCGTCGCGGCGGTGGCGCGCAACGTTGCGAACAACCTCGTGCGCGTGCTCGAGTCTTCCGATCACCTGATCCCGTCCGAACGCGCCAAGCTCCTGCATATTCTCGGACGCGCGTCGATCGGCCGCGCGGTGCCCGACACCGTACGCGAGGCGCTCGAACAGGCACGCACCGACCAGACGCCGCCGGTCGCGCTCGCCGCCGAGGTCGCGAACATGCGGGCCGGCCTCGTCGAATCGAATCCCGACCGCCTCGAGGAAATCGTCGGCGCGGCGCTCGAAGGCGACGATGCCGCCGCGCGAGCGATTGCGCTGGCCGAGCTGCGCTTCGAGCTGCTGCGCGGCGACGATCGCGAGTCGGTCTGGAACCGCCGTCTCAAGCTTCTGATGGATCACCTTGCGCGTGCGGCGGCATTGCCGGCATCACACGCGCCGGCAGGCAACGGCTCCAAAGAGACAACGTGCGCAGCGCGAGGCTGCGCGGAGGCGATCGACGCGCTCGCCGACGTGGCGCTCGGGCACCGTGAGGCGATCGCGCGCTGCGCACCGGTGGTGATCGCGCTGGCCGATGACGAGGACGTCGAGGTGCGACGCGCCGTGCTACGGTTCATCGGGAATTCCGGTCTTGCCGGACATGCGCGGCTGCTCGCCGAACGGTTGTCGTCGCGCAGCGCGGTAGAGTCGCAGGCCGCGCGCGAAGCCCTCGAGACGCTCGGTCCGGCGGCTGCCGATGCGCTGCTCTATGCGCTGCGCCACGGCAGCCGCAAGACGAGAGAGTACCTGCCGGCAATGCTTCGCGAGATCCGCGTCGACCGCGACGCGCTGAAGGCGGTCATCGACCGCGAGCTGCAGCGCAGTCACGAGCTGCTCATGCTGGTCGGCGTGCTCGAAGCTTCGGCCGTCTCCAAGCTCGTGCTGCAGCGGCTTCGCGAACGCGTTGACGAAAGCCTGCGCGTCGCTCTCGAGCTGGTCGCGACCACTCTCGAGGACGATCGCATCACGAATGTCTGCCGCTCCCTCGGACGCGCGTGGAACATGCGCGATCGCGCCGTGCTGCTCGAAGCGCTCGAAGCGCTCCTGCCGCCGGACGAGCGCAGCAGGCTGTTGCCGCTTCTCGAGGAACACGGCGCGCAGCGTCTCGCCGCTACCGCGGCCCACGCGCTCGGGCGACGTCTTCCGACGATGGAGGAAGCGATCGCGGCGGCTCTCGAGTCGCACGATCCGCTCACAACCGGGCTCATCGTCGCGACGGTCGATCATGAGCTGCTTGCGCGGGTGGCACCGTGGCTGGACCTCGATGCGGCGCTACGGGTATTTTCCGAACGACGGCCGCAACACGGGCCGGGCCGCGTCACAGTCGACGGCGCGACCGCCGGCTCGGCGGCCGAAGACGCCGGCACTGCAGGCGCCGGATCCGCGAGCGCCGGCACCGCGAGCGCGGGAACCGCGAGCGCCGGAATCGCGAGCGCGGGAACCGCGAGCGTCGGAGGAAAGGAGCGATTCATGCTGAGCCAGGTCGAAACCATGCTTCATCTGCGGGCGCTCGACCTGTTCGATGGGCTCACGACGCGCCAGCTTGCCGAGCTCGCCCGCGTCGCCCGCGAGATCAAGGTACCCGCCGGCAGCACGATCGTTGCCGAAGGCGAATTCGACGATCGCATGTACTTCATCGTCAGCGGCAACGTGCGCATCACGAAGGCCGGCCAGACCGTTGCCGAGCTCGGGGCGCGCGACTTCTTCGGCGAGATGGCGGTGTTCGACGGCGAAACCCGCTCGGCGACGGCAACCACCACAGAAGAAACCTGGCTGCTGCTGATCTCGCGCGACGACCTTTTCGAGGTCATGGAAGACCAGCCGGCGATTGCGATCGGGATCTGTCAGACGCTGGTGCGGCGCGTGCGCGCGATGCTCAACGAGCGCTCGGTAGCGTCGGCGACCTCGGTCTGAATACGCTGCGACCCGCTCGCGCTACTTCACCTTGATGCGACCCTTGTCGACGTCGGCAAGCAGCGTCTTCACCCGCTTCTCGAGCTTGTCGATCTCCTTGCGCGTCAGCCCGAACTGGATGTGACCATTCGGTTCGCGGACGCCCTTGGACGGCTGCAGGTCGGGGCCGGGCTGCACGACGTGGTAGACGCCGTCCTTGTCGAGCGCGACTTCGATGATCGTCTCGAGCTTGTCCATCCTGGCCCGGTCGATGGTGCGCAGCCGGTCGATGCTGCGGCGATTCAGATACGGCACGCGGATCTTGTTCCAGTTGGTCACGAAGAAATTCCACGGGAAGCCCTCGAACGCGATTCCGTTGTCGACGGCGAACACGCGAGGATCGGAGGGATCGGTCGACACCATCAGGTTGCCCTGGCGCCCGTCGCGATGGTCGACGAGGTACGTCAGCAGGTTGAAGTCGGCCATGTTGCGCGCGAACAGCGGGTCGGACTTGAAGCGCTCGGGGTTCCAGAACTTCAGCGGCGCATCGACGTCGGAAAGCCACACCGAGAGGATGCCGAGCACACACTTCGTGCCCTTGACGCTCGCCACCGGCGTCGGGGAGATCGCCTTGTACGCGTCGAGTGGAATGCAGTACGGGACCGCCGTCGGCACGACGTAGTCATTCTCGTCGAGGAACCACTTCTGGACTTCGTACGCGGCGAGCTCCTTGCGCGGCGAGTTGTTCCAGCCGTCGAGGCCTCCTGGCGGGACGGCTTTCCATTTGACCTTCACCTCGGCGCCGTCGGGAAACGCGATCTTCAGCTTGGACGCACCGGTGACGCCGCCGCCTGCGCTCTTGACCTCCTTGATCGTGAACTGTCCCGACTCGAGATGGTGCTCGATTTCCTTCGAGCCCATGGGCCAGTTGCGCGGGAGTCCTTCGGCGAACGCGCTGGAGACCGGCAGACCGGCGAGGAGCAAAGCGGGCAGAACGGAATGGACTACGGTGGAACGTTGAAGGATCAAGGCGGACCTCCTGCGGCTTTGCCGGCATCACCGAACAGATGATCGATCAGGCGTCGGGTCACAAGCGCGATGCCGTCGCCACGATACGGCGGGCTCGCGTCGGTAAAAAACGCCAGCACGAATTCGCGGCCGGAAGGGTCGCGCACGATCCCGGCATCGGCGTAGATCGGGCCCCATGTGCCGCTCTTCGAGTAAACTTCGACGCCGGCCGTCGACGACGCCCCTCCGGCAATCCGGTGCAGGAGGTGAGGCTGTTCACGAACATCGCGGCGCATGCGGCGGCGCACGGTCTCGGAGTCGGCCGGAGTGAGCGCGCGATCGGTGGCGAGAAGCGCGAGCAGGCGCGCGGTGCCGGAAGCGGTCATCGCCTGGCGGTTCGGAAACTCGCCGCCGCTTACCGCGAGACCTCCGGCCACGGTGCGATCGCGCAGGAACTGCTGGTCGCGGCCGAAAAGGTCGCCGCCGCCGTCGTATGTCGGACTGACCGCGTGCA
Source organism: Candidatus Limnocylindrales bacterium (assembly GCA_035571835.1). Lineage (NCBI taxonomy): Bacteria > Bacillati > Chloroflexota > Candidatus Limnocylindria > Candidatus Limnocylindrales > Candidatus Limnocylindrales bacterium. The sequence continues at coordinate 55,757 of DATNBU010000010.1, forward strand.
GGTCGTCGATCCCGAGCTCCTGAAGCCATCCCTTCACGGCGAGTCGCCGGTCACGATATGTGCGGTATTCTTCGGCGCCGAGCTCGGGTCCCGGCTCGGTGCCTGTGATGCGCGAAAAGACTTTCTGCGTGGCCTTGTTGCTGCTTTCGCGGATCATCGCGGACAGCTCGGCGTCGAGCGCCGGATCGATACGGAGCCTGCCGCGTTCCTGCCACGCGTAGGCGGCCATCAGGTAGACGAACTTGACGACGCTTGCCGGGTAGACCTTCTGGTCGCCGCGCACCGCCGCCAGAACCGGAGACGACGGGTCGCGAAGGTCGATCACCGCGATCCTCGGTGCGGAGGCAAGAAGCTTCGCATCGCTGCGACCGATTTCTGCCAGGCTGCGGTCGAGGAACGACTGAAGCTCGGACGACGGCTTGATCGACGCGAGAAAGGCCCTGGCACGTCCAGCATCGACCGGGACGGAGGACGCGCCGGGATCCGCCGGCGGGGCGGACAAGGGCTCGGCCGCTGCTGCGACCGCGGTCGCAGCAAACAGACTCAGCACCGCTGCGGTGACGCGTCGCATGAAGGGTCGACTATAGCCAAGCCCGCGGATCTGCGAAATGAACGCCGGTCCTCGTACGGGGCTTCTTCGTGCGGCGATTCCGGGCTATCCAGCGAATGGGACGCGAATCGCACGCGATCGGTCACGCCACGACGAATGCGCAAGGTCGCGCAACGGACCCGCGAAGCAAGCGAAGCTGACCAACGTGAGCCGCGGGCAGCGGCCCACCGAAGGAGAACGAGATGGAGTGCAGGAAACGACGGCTTTCTTTGGCGATGGTGCTCGCTGTTGCGGCCGTCGTCCGTACGGCGGATCCGGCCGCAGCGATGCGCGCCCCGCAGTTGTCGCCGCAGGAGACGGCCGAGCTCAAGCGCGACTTCGCGACCAGTCTGTCGAAGCTCAAAGGGCCGTACACCGAGAACTTCTGCGTCTGTCGCGGCACCAACGCGAAGATCCCGGTGATGAACGCGCGCGGTGCGATCACGAGCCCGTGCGGAAACAATGAGCTGTTCTGCGCGGCCTTTCGCGCACCGTGGGCGGAGGCGCTCGCGAAAAACCGGGTGTGGATCGGGAACATCTTCTCCAGCGACCTGTGGCTCTGGCCGCAGATCCCGAACCATCACGACCTCGTGCGCGGTTACATCCTCGAGAAGTATTTCGTCGAGACCAATCCGAACAACAAGCTCGCGCAGTTGAAGGCGTACGGCGGCCTGTCGGGTTCGGAGTACGAGACCGGAGCATCGACTGCGTTTTTCGAGCGCTATCTTGCCGAGCCGGGCTTTGACGACAACCAGCATTTTCCGCTCGCGTACGAGCTGCAGCGACGCTACTTCGTTCGCGACGATCTCGGCCAGGTGCAGAAAGTCCGCAGCATGGCGGTGCGCATCCAGTCGGTGAAGCCCGACTTCAAGCCGCTGCGCGACGCGATCCACAACCAGCTTTCTCCCGGGATCATCCCGATCCTTGCCGCGTATCGTGACAAGCAGCCGCAGGGCAGCGTGCGCACCCAGGTCGAGGCTCTTCTGCTCGAGCTGTCGAGACTGACGGCTCTCGACGAAAGCGCGATGCGCTCGCAGCTCGACGAGATCGCCGATCCGGCCCTGCGCAGCCGCTTCACTGCGATGGTTCCTGCCACGAGCGCCGAGCCGATTGCCGCCATGCGCGCGCTCGGCCAGCTGATGCTCGAGGCGCGTCGCACCGTCGCGGCCGGCAAGGTCTCGCACGCCGACGCGAGGCGCCTGATCGACCTCGACATCACGGCGGCCGCCGTGCTGCAGCACCGCGGCCTCAAGCTGCTCGAAAGCGGCGCCAAGCTGGCGGTCAAGCAGGACCTCGAGCTGCTGTCGGCGCTGACCGACGCCGCCTACGGCGCCGGCCTGCTCGTGGAGCGCGAGCACGAGTCCGCCCAGAAGACACTTGCGGACCTGATGGCGAACGACCATCCGTCGCGCGAAGAATTCGCACAGGGCGTGCGCCAGACCGGGCGCATCGTCGAATGGGCGCAGGCCAACGCGACGCTGCCGTATGCCGAGGTCTGGGCGCAGTGGACGCTGCTGATGCCGCAGGTTGCGGGAATCGGCGACGACATCCTGCGCGGCTCGCCGCTGTTGCTGTTCGCGAAGGTCTACGGGCAGCTCGACGACTACGCTGCCGGCGCCGGCGCCAAGCGCCACGAGGTCTTCGGCAGCGAGATCACCGGGGATGTGCGCGTGCTCAATCCGGGTCTCGCCGTCGGCAAGCTGCGCGTCGCGCCGAAGGACGACGCCTATGCACGCAACGAAATCGTCGCGCTTGCCGAGACGCCGGCCGATCTCGAGCCGGCTGCCGGCATCCTGACTGCCGGCGAAGGCAACGTGCTTTCGCACGTGCAGCTGCTGGCGCGCTCGCTCGGGATTCCCAACACGGTGCTCGGTCCGGACGCCTTCGAACGCGCCAAGCCCCACGACGGTCATCTGGTGTTCTACGCGGCGACTCCCGGAGGACGCGCGATCCTCAAGGAAATGTCGGACATGACCACGGCCGAGAAGGGCGCGTGGGCCGAATACACCGGCAACGACAAGCGAACCGGCGAGGGGTTCGGGGCAGGCGCGCCGAAGCTGCACATCGACACCGACAAGATCGATCTTTCGAAAAAGCTGCCGATCGACCTCGCCGAGATCCGCCGCAGCGATTCGGGCAAGATCTGTGGGCCGAAGGGCGCCTTTCTCGGCGAGCTCAAGCACCTGTTCCCCGACAAGGTCGCGCGCGGCATCGTGGTTCCGTTCGGAGCGTACCGCGACCATTACGACCACGCGCTGGTGTCGATCCCTCCGTCGCAGCGGGCCGCGAACGTGGCGACGGCCGGCGAGCATCTGTCGGCGTACGTCGAGCGCACGTTCAAGGAATTCTTCGATACCATGATCCCGTCGGTCAAGGATCCGCACCAGCTCTCGCAGTGGATCGCGCCGCGTCTCGAAGTGATCCGCTATTCGATCGAGCAGTCGCCGCTGTCGCCCGAGCTTCGCGCGGCGATCAAGGACGGGCTCGACAAGAACGGCCTGCTTCGCGGCCCGGGAAACAACGACACCACCGGCTGCTTCGTGCGAAGCGACACCAACGTCGAGGATCTCGACAGCTTCAACGGCGCAGGGCTCAACCTGACGATCTTCAACATGGGCTCGCTCGACGACATCTACAGCGGGCTTCGCGAGGTGTGGGCGTCGCCGTTCGAGCTGCGTTCGTTCTCGTGGCGCCAGACGCTGATCGACCAGCCGCTGTGGGTGCTGCCGTCGGTCGTGATCCTCCAGTCGGTGCCGTCCGACAAGTCCGGTGTGCTCGTGACGTGCGACATCGAGAACGGCGACCGCACGAAGATGGTCATCGCGACGTCCGAAGGCGTCGGCGGCGCGGTCGACGGCACCTCGGCCGAAACCCTGCGCTGGTCGCCGACGAAGGTCGACGTGCTGACGCTCTACAAGTCCGCATGGAAGAATGCGCTGCTTCCGAACGGCGGCACCCGGATCGTTCCGTCGAGCGGCAAGGACGAGGTGCTCTCGCCAAAAGAAGTCGAAGAGATCGTCGCTGCCGGAAAAGCCATCGACCAGAAGCTCGAGCCGGCAAGGGATTCCCAGGGCCGCCCGCGTCCGTGGGACATCGAGTTCGGATTCTCGCAGGGAAAGCTCTGGCTGTTCCAGTCGCGCCCGTTCATCGGTAATGAAAGCGTCAAGAACGTTCCGGCCCTCGCGGTGCTCGACGGCGGGGCCGTGACGGCCTCGGCGAAAGACCGTCTTTCGCTGTCCGACGTTCCGAGATGACCTGGAGATCGACGATGACTGTCCGTACTTCCGGTGTTCCCCGCATGCTTCGTATCGTTCGCTGCGGCCTCCTGCTGGCGTCGTGCTGCGGCATGCTCTTTCTTCCTGTCGGCGCGCGCGCGGCCCTCGATGCCGGTGAGACGGCGTGGGACGGAAGCCAGCCGCCGCAGGGCGTGTATTTCCACTGGTACGAGCCGTCGTTCTACACCGGCTTCGCACCGCGCACGCAGGATCCTTCGCGGCTTCACATCGAGCTCGGGCGCGGCAACCAGGTGCGCGTGACGGTCGTCCTCGGCGACGCCGAGCTCGACAACTATCTCGGCGACCTCGACGCGCGGCACAAGACCTACCAGGAGCTGATCGACCGCAAGATCATGGTGCTGACGACCAACCGCGAGTACGAGCGCTTCGTCAAGGGCCTCGAGGATCAGGGTGTGGCAGCGGCCGCGCGCGGCGGAGACGCGAGTCGAAAGAAGGCGATCGACGTGATGAGCGCGCTCAACCCCGAGCGTGTGTTCCGCGTGCATCTTCCGGTCGCGACGCTCGCGGCAGCGTGGCATTCCGTGCTGACGTCGCTCGACGAGAGCTCGGACGTCGCAAAGCTCGACGCGGCCAACGCGGTGCTGCCCGGTCGCGTGAACCTGACGGCGCTGACTCCGGAGATCTCGGCGGCGCTTTCGCGAGCCTCTGCTGCAGCACGCTCCGGCGGAGCGGATTCGTCCGCATTCCGCTCCGAAGTCGAAGCGTTCATCACCGCTGCGACTGCCGGGCACTATCGCGCGACGGGCGGGGCCGTCGACGCCGTGGAGTTCACGACGATCTATCCGGCCGGAACGGTCGAAGGCACGACCAGCTACAAGGGCGAGAAGCTTCCGGACTTCGGTGTCACGGGAATCTGGCCGCTGATGCGCCGCGACCAGGGCAGGGGACAGACGGGCATGGTCGACTACCTGTCGACGAATCCGGGATACGGGTTCATTCCGCTGCTTGCCTACCAGCATGCCGGCGGCATCACGTACAACGCGTTCCACAACGCGGGCGTGCGCTGCCAGCTCGACTCGACACCGTTCCTTCCGCCGGCGTGGCGGAAGGCGACGAGCGAGCGCGACGGCAAGGCGATGCAGAACCTGTGGGTGGTCGGCCGCGGGCCGACGTCGCACGGCTGCACGCGGCTTCCCTCGGGACACATGAGCGAGCTGCGCCAGATCGTCCCGAGCGAGTCCGACACGCTGACCAGGGTTCCGACGTTCCGCGACCTTCCGCAGTGCTACGACGTGTTCGACATCGACGCCGACGGCAAACCGGAGGCGATGGGCGTGCAGTTCTACCTTGCGTACCGCAGCAACGAGCACACGCCGGTCAAGACGTGGATCTCGAACAAGCGCGAGCCGTTCTACAAGTGGCTCTACGGCAACAACATCGAGATCGGGCCGGTCGGAAAGTCGCAGCTGCGCAGCGTTCCGGTCTGCCGCTTTGCCGGGCGCAAGGCCCAGGAGGCGAAGCTGCTCAGCGATGTGCCGCTGCACGAAGCGTCGTACGTTCCCGAAGCGATCCAGTTCTACACGATCAAGCCGGTGTCGTTCGAAAGCGGCGCGGGCTTCAACTTCAACCGCGAGCTGCGCAAGGTCGGAGCCGGCCACACGACCGACCGCAAGATGCTGCTGCTGAACTGACTGGTATCGCCCGCGGAGGCGATTCGGGGACAGACACCGATTTACGGAAATCGGTGTCTGTCCCCGATTTTATTTGTGGCGGACCGACAGTGGCGCCGACTTCGTCACTCCGAGATAGCTTCCCAAGATCGTGACACTCGACGGCTTCTTGGTCGCCTTCGTAGTGACCGTGAATGAATTGGTGGTCGCTCCTGCTGCAACGACGACTGCCGGCGGTACCGTCGCGAGCGACGTGTTCGAGCTTGCGAGCGAAATCGATGCGCCGCCGGAGGGCGCCGCTGCGGTCAGCGTGACGGTTCCCGTGACCGAGCCGCCGCCGATCACGGACGTCGGTGACAGTGCAAGCGAAGAGAGTGCCGCGGCCGGCGGAGGCGGGACGGGATTGATCGTAAGCGTCACCGATTTGCTCACCGAGTTGTAGGTGGCGGAGATGCTTCCGGTCGTGCTGGTCGAAACTGCCGACGTGGCAATCGGGAACGACGCCGCCACGCTGCCGGCCGCGACGAGCACGCTGCCCGGTATTGCCAGGTTGGGGCTCGCGGTGAACAGCGCAACGCTCGCGCCGCCGGCCGGAGCCACCGCCGTCAGCGTGACCGTTCCGGTCGAAGAGTTTCCGCCGACCACCGGATTCGGGCTGGCGGCGATCGTGCTCAGCGCTGCCGGGCCGGTCGGCGGATTCCAGCCGCGCTCGATCACGTCGAAGTCGCTTGCCGACAGCAGCGAGAACGCAGGATTGAGGATGTCGCTGTTCCAGCGCGTGTCGAACGTGCCGGTCACGTACATGTCGGTGCCGTTGTCGGCGACGATCAGGCCGTACTTCTGCATGGCCCGGAAGATCCGGCGCAGGTTCGGATCGGCTGTGCGAAGCGCGGGATCGCTGCCGCCGACGCTGGTCTTCAGGCGCAGACGCGCGCCCATCGGCAGCGCGCCGCTGGTCGTGCCGGCGCGGTGCGAAGCCGGGTATACGTAGCCGTTGGTCGCGCGCACGGTGACGCGGAACGCGTGACGGATCTCGGCGCTGAGGTCGGGATGGAACGCTTCGTCGTAGCGCACGAGCCCCGGGAAGATCGCGAGCCCCGCCGCGTCGGCCGACGTCCAGCCATCGGGGCGACGGTCGCTCGTGTTCATGTCGAAGAATGCGCCGGAGCCCGCGTACCATTTCGACTGCGTGGCGTTGTAGTAGACGTTGTAGAGCTCGTAGAGATGGCGGTTGACGCAGTCGATCATCAGCAGGTGGCGGTCGCTCGAGCTGCGCTGGTCGACGTTGGCCGGCGAGCCGCCTTCGACCCAGTGCGCCTGCGTGATCGCCTGCGCCGGGATCGGATAGAACGGCACGCCCTGGCCGGTTGTCATGTCGACCCCGTCGCTCTCGTCCCAGTACTGGAACGTGACGGCCTGCGGCGCCTGCGTGTCGCTGACGATCGCGTACGGCATGCCGTAGATCGCCGTGCTTCCGGGCGAGACTTCTCCACCGAAGTCGGGATGGAGCTTCCTGGTCCCGCCGTTGTTGATGAACGCGATGAACGCCGCCGAGCTCGCATCGACCGGAGCCGCACTGATGTCGAGGTTCCACCAGTTGTCGGCCGGGAAGACCGGTTGCGGCGGCGGCGCGCCCTGGACCGGCAGCGAGACCGGGCACTGCGCGAACGCAGTCGCGGCCGCGGTCACGACCAGCGTCGCGGCCATGGCCAGACGGCGCAGCGCGGCCGGCAGCGTGATTACAACAGGGCGAACCCCGGCGTCGCGAGCGCAGCGCGCGCGCCGGGAAACAGAAATAGCCATCGTGGTGTCCCTCCCAGGCACCGCGAATAAACAAGAAACATGCCGGAGCTGCGTTTTGCGACGAGCGCTGACTTGCGTCCGGCTCGCAGGCCTCGCGCGAGCACCGAACAGCGCTGGGAATGCTGTTTGCGCATCGTCGCGTGCGACGGCGCGCCGGCTGATGACGCGCTCGCGCATCGCCGATGGCTGTCCGTTCGATCGTGCATGGTCGCACGGGTGCGGCCAACCGTCGCAGCAGTGCGATGTTCTGTGCGTGAGGGAAGTGCGCGTAAAGCGCGTGAAACTGAATCAGCGCTCCCGCAAGTCCTTCGAATCGAGCGGCACGTCGAGAACCGGCCAATCCTTCCAGCCCGCATAGTCGAAGTGCCACCACTCGTTTTCGTAGACTGTAAAACCTTCGGCCTCCATCAGTGTGCGAAGAAGGTCACGGGCCTTTCTCTCGGCAGCAGTGCCGCCTGCGTATGCGGGATGTGCGCGCTCGCTGAAGTCGTCGTAAGCGCTCGGCATGGGCACTTCACGGCCACTCGCGAGGTCGAACAGCGTAAGGTCGACGGCGCAGCCGCGATTGTGCCGCGAACCCGCGAGCGGATCGGCAAGATACGCGCGGTGCATCGGATAGCGGTCCCAGAACATCCGCGTAACCGACCACGGACGATACGCATCGAGGACGAGCAGTCCGTACCCGGCGTCATGCGCGCGCCGGTCGGCGCGGCGCAGCGCTTCGGCTGCCGGCTTCTGCATCATCGCACGGGCGACGGCGTAAACGGGCTTTCCGGTGAAGTTGTTCGCCGTCGCGTAGCGGATGTCGAAATGAAGATCGGGATCGACCGACGCGAGCTCGACGAGCTCGGACGTACGGCTTCCGCCGAGACCGGCGGGCATGGCAGGAGGATCGGTTTTCACGACGGCAGGTTTTCCTTGAGCGCCCATGAATACGACGAGGATGCGAACCGGCTCGGGGCCGAGATTGACCGCGTTGTGTGCGACGTTCATCGATTCCATCAGGCTGTCGCCTGCCTTGAGCACGCGCCGGCCGGTGGTCGCATATTCGACCTCGAGCGTTCCCGAAAGGATGTGGCCGAACGTCGGCACGCCGTGACGATGCCAGCCGGTCGACTGTCCCGGCTCGAGCACGATCGTCTGGGCGACCACCTGCGGCAGCGGGCTCGACGGATACCGGATCGCTTCGTCGGTGATGGTGCGGCCGGTGTCGAGAAGGGGCGAGATACCGGGCTCGCCGAGCGAGCGCGTATCGGCGAGCGCAGCGGTTCGGGGCGCTTCCTCCGAACCAGGTTGTCCGTGCTGCAGCGTGCACGACGATGCGGCCGCGACCGCAGCGGCCAGCAGCGCGGCGAGCCGCGAGCGCATCACTCCGGCACCTCGAGCTCGATCGCGTGCGCATCGCCGGCATGCTGCGCAACGACGATTCGTCCAGGGTCACCGGCCGGCGCGCGCACGGTGCTTCGCGCACCGGCGTCGAGCCGTACCTTGCGAAACGCAAACAGTCTGCGACGCGACAGGCCGTCGATGCGAAAGAAGAACACGACGGTCGAGCCGCTGGTGCTGCCGGTGTTCGCGACCTGCACGACGATCTCGGGCGGCGCGTGCGATTGGCGGCCCCCGGATTCGACGGCCGCGGATTCGATCGAAAAACGCGAATAGGAGAGTCCGAAACCGAACGGGAAGCGCGCGGCATGTCCGTCGCGATCGAGAAGCCACTGGCCGTGCCAGCCGTCATAACGGATCTCGCTCGCATCCGGATCGAAGTGCGGAAGATGGGATTCGTCGGTCGGGACCGCGAACGGCAGCCGGCCGCACGGGTTGACGGCACCGGTCAGCACATCGGCGATCGCATGTCCGCCTTCCATGCCCGGGTACCAGACCTGAAGTGCCGCGGCGACGTTCTCGATCCACGGCTCGACGAGGACGGCGCTGCCGCCCATCACGAGCACGATCGTGCGCGGCTGTAGCGCGGCGATACGGAGGATCAGCTCTTCGTCTTCGCTTCGAAGACGCAGCGAGTCGCGGTCGCCGCCGGGAGCCATCGCGAGCTTCTGCTGGCCCGCTTCGCCAAGCTTGGTCCACGCGCTTTCGTCGGGCGGAGGCGGCATCAGCGCGGCGAGCTCGGAAGAGAATCCGCCGGTGAACTCGCCTTCGTCGTCGCAGGTGAAACCGACGACCACTATGGCGAGGTCCGCGACGTCGGCTCCCGCCGCATCGCCGGTCCATTCGACGTGCGGGAGCGCTGCGCGCAGCCCGGCGAGCGGCGTGACCACCGAAGGCGGATGCACGTTGCTCGATCCGCCGTCGCCGAGGTTCGCGACGTCGGCGAGGCGGCCGAAGACAGCGATGCGCCGGAGCGATGCGGCACGCAGCGGAAGCACCGGCTCGGCGTCGACGCTCTCGTTGCGCAGCAGCACGATGGCCTCAGCGGCAACCCGGCGCGCGAGCGCGCGATGCGCGTCGCCGGCGAGAAGCGCCGGATCCGGCGCCGCGTCCGGCGTCGCGGCGTCGAAGCGCAGCACGGTGCGCACGATCCGGATGGCGGCCGCGTCGACGTCCTCGATGCGAAGCCGCCCGTCGGCGAGCGCCGCGGGAAGCGCGCGCACACGCTGCTGGCGAAACGGCATCTCGATGTCGAGGCCTGCGCCAACGCTGCCGATCGGGTCGCGAAGACCGTAGATGAAGTCGCTGACGACGAAGCCCGCAAACTTCCAGCGCTCGCGCAGCGTGGCGGCGATCAGCGCCGGGCTGTCGCCGCACCACTGGCCGTTCAGCGCGTTGTACGCGGTCATCACGGAGGCCACGCCTTCGCCGACGATGCGCCGGAAGTGCGCGAGGTACACGTCGTCGAGCACGTCGGCGTCGGCAATCACGTTCACCTTGAAGCGCGCGTTCTCGATCGAGTTGCACGCAAAGTGTTTCACGCAAGCCATCGCGTGACGCTGCACTCCGCGCACCAGCGCGGCGCCCATTTCGCCGAGATGGCAGGGATCTTCGCCGTAAGTCTCCTGCGCGCGGCCCCAGCGCGGATGCCGCAGCAGGTTGACGCAGACTCCGCCGTAGAACGTGGCGCCGTGGATGCGCGCTTCGATTCCGATGGCCTCTCCGACTCGCTCCTCGAGCTCGACGTCGAACGTGGCGCCGCGCGCCATCGTGACCGGGAAACACGTCGAACGGCCGACGACGATCCCGCGCGGACCGTCCGTGAAGACCAGGCCGGGGAATCCGAGGCGCGCTACTTCGGCCGCCGGGAACGGATGCAGGTAGTAGCCGCCGCCGGCCATGTCGATGATGCCCGGCCAGAAATCGGTGTCGCCGTCGAGGCAGCCGAGCTTTTCGCCGGTGGTCATCTGCCCGACGAGCCGGCGCGCCTCGATGTCGGGATCGGCGCCGCCACGCACGCGCGCTTTGGCTTCGGCATAGGCGTTCGCCGGTTCGCCAGCGGCCGACGCACGCTCCGCGTCGGCGTCTGGCGATTCAGTGCGGGCGGATGCCGAATCAGCGGCGGCGGATGCCGAATCGGAAGATGATTTGTCGATCGTCACGGGCTGTGTTCCGCTGGCGTCTGCGCGATCCTCGTGTGCGCCGCCGGCGAGGTGCCGGCGATAGCGCCAACGACGGTTCGGTACAAAGGGGCACGACGATGACCGATTCCTCGCCCGCGGACATGCCTTACGCTTCTCGCATGCCTCCGAACGATGCCTTCCGCGACGGCAGCGGCCGCCTTCCGGATCCGTCGCTGGTCACCTACACGCATGCGATCTACGCGCTTCATGCGCTGTCGGTGCTGATCGGAATTTCGGGGCCCGCCACCATCATCGGCAGTTTCGTGTTCGGGCTTCCGTCGATCCTTGCGGTCGTCATGAACTATGCGCGCCAGCCGGAAGTGGAGGGCACGTGGCTGCAGTACCATTTCCGCTGGCAGATCCGCACGTTCTGGTACGCGCTGCTGTGGATGATCATTGCCGGGACGATCTCGCTTCCGCTCATCCTCCTGTTCGGGCTCGGGTTCGTCACGTTCTTTCTGGCTGCGGTGGTCGTCGGTGCGTGGGTGATCTATCGCGTGCTGCGCGGATGGCTCGCGCTGAGGAGCGGCCGCATCCCGGGCGGTACCGCTACGAACCTGCGAGTCGAAGGATCGTTTTCGTAAGCAGATCCGGCTGCGAGAAGTAGGCCGAATGTCCGGCCGCCAGCGATTCCACGCGCTCGACCTCCGTTTCGCCGAGAAGCCGGTCCTGCAGTGCGGGGGAAACCGCACGATCGTCGGTAAGCCGGATATACGCCCTCGGTACGCGGCCGTACCGGTCGTCGGTCAGACGCAGGCGTGAAAGCGCAGGCCGCACGGGCTCGCGCACGAGCAGGCTCGACGCAAGCGCGACATCGTCGTCCGTGCAGTCGGCGTAGAGTGCCTCGCGATACGCGCTCGGTTTCAGCCAGTCCCACATCGCGAGCCGGCTCACGACGACGTTGGCCGGCATCATCGAGTCGTGATCGGGGACGTAGTCCAGCACGCGCTTTCCCGACGCGAGCAGGAACGACGCAAGATAGATCGTGCGCTCGATCCGCTCGGGCGCGCGTTCGGCGAGCGCCGACGCGACGATTCCGTAACGGCTGTGCACGACGACGGTAGTCTTTGCGCCGGCCGGAAGCGCGCGCTCGCACGCGCGCACCATCGCGCCGAGGCCGACCAGCGGCGCTGGCGCCGGTGCGCGTCCGCGTCCGGGCAGGTCGATGGCAATCGCGCGATGGCCTTCGGACTCGAGTCGGGGAACGATCTTGTGCCAGCACCATGCGCCGTGCCAGCTTCCGTGAAGAAGCAGAAATGTTGCCATCGGGATCCTCCGTTCGTTTCTGCGAAGGATGCCGCACGTTGCTGCGGAGCGCTCTCCGTTTCCTGCCGCGGAATTGACCTTTGCCGCTGGTGTTTTTTGTCGGAAGCCAAGGCAGGGTGCGCCATGGGCGAAACGTGATAAATTACACATCGCGAGCTTGTTCACATTTATCGCCGTGGAACCTTGTGTTGCCTCGGGCAAACCGGCACAGGAGCAAGGACAGGAGTTGAGGAAAGGGAAGCAATTTTTCCACCCCTCGATGCCTGGACAGTTTAGCCAAAAAGGGGTTTGAGAATGTTTCACCGCTCGATCCGTGCATCGTTCACCATGCTGGCCGCCACCTGCCTCATTTCCGGCTGTATGCCGATGGGACCGACAGAGCCGCCAGCACCGAACTACGTTCCCAAGTTCGATTTCGTTCCACCAAGTCAGGCCGCGACCGGCTCCGCCAAGGTCGCGTTCGCGGTGGTGGACCCGCAGTTCCCGGCAACCGCTGAAAGCGGGTTCGGCCACTCGCGCCCGCCAGTGCTCGCCAAATTCCAGAAGTCGATGGGCGAGGATTTCCAGGAAGTCCTCAATGCGCACGGTTTTACGACTCGGGGCCCGTTCGTGACGTTCGACGAGATGACGTTCCCGGACAAGCAGGATACCGATCTGATCATCGACGCGGAGATCGACCTGTCGTTCGACGATCTGGGAACGGCACAGGCGTGCAGCATTTTTGTGTTTCCGGCGTCCTGCAGCAGCAGCGGCTCGGTTCAGGTCGGAGCGCGAATGAATCTGATTGTTTCCGAGAGCCTGACTCACGAGAAGATGTGGACCAAGCGCATCGAGCTCGACGGTCGACAGGTGAGCTGGCGCGGAACGACGCGACGACCGATGCTGCAGTCACCCAACGGTTTCGTCGAGCCGCCCAAGCCGGCGTTCTCCGCAAACTTTTCGGATCCGGGTTTTACAAACGCCGTCGGTCCGCTTCTCGAGAACTATTACGGAACCATCATGGACTCCGCCTGGAAATACCTGAATCCGGACGAGATGGCGTCCATCAAGGCGAAGTCGAAAGTCATCCGGACGAGGAAGGTCTACTAGCAGGCGCTCCCGGCGGACGGCGAGATGCTCAGCGCGCGTCGTGAAAGATGATGCCCGCGGTCAGCCGTCCGCCGCTGCGCACCACGCTGACGCCGTGGCGAAGCACCGCAGTGGAAAGGCCGCGCGCTCCCTGCACCGGACGATCGCGCACCGCGAACACGACGGCATCGCCCTGATCCAGAGGAACGACCATCGGCCGCGACTGCATGCGGGCGCGCTGCTCGGTCATGACGAACTCGCCGCCGGTAAAATCGATCTCCGGCTTCGACAGCAGGATCGTGACCTGCAGCGGAAACACCTCGTCACCGTAAAGATCCTGGTGCAGGCGGTTGTAGTCGCCTGCGCCGTATCGCAGCAGCAGCGGAGTCGGCCTTGCCTGCCCGGCCGCATGACAGCGGGCGACGTAGTCCCGATGGTCGTCAGGAAACGGAGCGCGGCCTCTGGCCGCGCTCCATGCGGTCGCGATCGCAGCAAGCCGCGCGTACAGCAGCTCGCGAAGACCGGCCACGAGCTCCGGAAGCGGATACGCGAAGTACTGGTACTCGCCGCGTCCGTAGCCGTGCCGCTCCATGACGACGCGACTGCGGAACAACTCGCTTGCCCGATACATGTCCGCGAGGTGCGCGGTCTCTTCGACGTCGAGCAATCGCCGCAGAATCGAGTGTCCTTGCGAGTCGAGGTCGGCGGCGACGCTCGCCCACGGCACCGCCGCAACTCGCGCGGCGAGCGATTCGCTCGCGGGAGCACGGCCGGATGCGGCCTTCACGATTCGGCTCGAGACTCGCGCTCGAGCAGTCGGCGCTTGCGCTCGACGCCCCAGCGATAGCCCGACAACGAACCGTCGAGCCGGACCACGCGATGACACGGAATGGCCACTGCGATTGAGTTCGCTGCGCACGCCTGTGCGACGGCGCGCGCGGCTTTCGGTGCGCCGATCGCGCGCGCGATCTCGGCATACGTCGCCGTCGATCCGGCTGGAATCCCGCGCAGCGCCTGCCAGACGCGCTGCTGGAAGACGGTCCCGCGGATATCCAGGGGCAGCTCGTCGGATTGGCGCGGCAGGTCGTGCAGTCCATGCGAACCCTCGCCCGGCGATCGCGCGCACCAGCTCGAAGGCCGCGGATGCTCGACGTGGCCGACCACCGTGGCCACGAGCCGCTCGAAGTCCGCATCGGCGCCGATGATCGTCGCTTTTGGAAAACGCCGCTCGAGATCGTGCGCCAGCTCTTCCGGATCGTCGCCGAGGAGTATCGCGCACACGCCGATGCTCGTTGCCGCCACGAGAATCGCACCAAGAGAACACTGCCCGATCGCGAACCGGATCTCGGTGCGGTCGCCGCCGGCGCGAAAGCGGGTCGGCGTCATGCCGAGAAGCTCGTCCGAGCGTTCGTAGAATCGGCCGTTCGAGTTGTAACCCGATTCGTAGATGGCATCGGTTACCGTCGGTGAAGTGCGCAGCTCGCGTCGAACGCGCGCGGCGCGATGCGCGCTCGCGTACGCTTTCGGCGTAATTCCCGTAACCGACTTGAAGAGCCGGTGTACGTGCGACTCGCTCATCGACGCGCGGCGTGCAAGCTCTTCGAGCGACGGTGCGTGGTCTTCGCATTCGATCATGCGGCAGAGCTCGGCAACGAGGGCAGCGTTGCGCTCGGCGAGCGGCGGATCGCACGGCCGGCATCGCCTGCAGGGCCGAAAGCCCGCGGCCTCGGCCTCCGCAGTGCTTCGGTGAAACGCGACGTTGCCGGGTCGCGGCGGCCGCGCGCCGCATGACGGACGGCAATACACGCCGGTGGTTCGCACCGAGTAATAAAAGCGGCCGTCGGACGCGGCATCGCGCGCGAGCACGGCGGCCCAACGCGGATCCGACTCGACGGCGGTAGCTGTTTCGCTGGCGTTCATGGCGCGAATCTACTGCTCGAGCGCGACCGGAACACTCCGAATGCTGCTCCCGAATCCGAAAGCTTCGCGGACTGTCTCTGACGGGTCCCCGGCCAATTGACAGGTCCGGCAGCGGGGAGTTTAGGTTGGGTCCTGGACCGTTCCCAGGCGGGTCTCCAGGCGGGTCTCAAGGAGGCGCCATGTCATTACGCAATTCTCGTCCGGCTGGTCTTCTGGTGATGGCAGTTCTGCTCGTGGCCGGCCTGTCGCAGGCCGACGAAGCCACCGTACCGAGGCGAAAGATGCTGCGCGCCGAGGTCGCACGTCTTCGCGGCGAAGTCGCGCGACTGTCGACGGCCGTCGAGTTCCTGCAGCGCGGCTCGGATCAGTCTGCGCCGGGTGGAGTGATCTATCCGGGCCATTCTCTCTGCGAAGATCCCTGCGCAACCGATTCGGACGGCGACGGGATTGGAGACTGCACGGATTCATGTCCATGCGATCCCGATACCGCCGACTCCGACGGCGACGGCTGGGCGGACTGCGCCGATCCTTGTCCCGACGATCTCCAGAACGCCTGCCTCGATCCGTGCAACAACGATTCGGATGGAGACGGCGCGGGTGACTGCATCGATCCGTGTCCATGGGACCCGGCTGCCGCCGTCGACAGCGATGGAGACGGCACCGCCGATTGCCAGGACCCGTGTCCCAACGACATTGCGAATGCGTGCACGGACTGGTGTCAGACCGATCAGGACGGTGACGGTATTCCCGACTGCAAGGACGATTGCCCGTGGGCGGTTCCGGTTCCGGGCGAAACCTATCCCGACCACTGCTGGCCGGTGCCTGTGGCCGCGCCCTGACGAGCGGGCACGAACCGCCGATCGCAAAAGAAAAGGGCCGCCCGAGGGCGGCCCTTTTTTCGTGGCAGCGCTTTTCGTCCAGACGCGACGGGCGTCACGAGCTGGAAGCGCAAGCGAACGGAACCGTGCGATCAGAGGCGCTCGGTGTCGAATCCCGCCGCGGCCATCGCGCGATCGAGCGATGCGCGGAATGCGTTGCTGGTCTCGGGGAATCCGCACGCACCGTTCGATCCAGGTGAAACACAGGCTTCGCCTTCGGTCGCTGCGGGAGCAGTGCCGCTCGGCGCGCCCGGCTCAGTCGTGAGTGCCGCCGGGCTCGGAGTGGAAGGCATCACAGACGGCATCGCCTGGCGGAGAGCCGGGTGCTGCAGGGCGAGCAGGCCGCGAAGAATCGCGACGTCGTTCGGATTCGGCGGAGTGACGCGATCGTTGGAGTCGGCGGCCTGAGCGGCGCCGGCGAAAAGTACGGTGGCGAGAGCCAGTGTGGAGACGAAGCCGAGCTTGCGAGTTGTAAAAGTTGTCATTGACGTTCCTCCCAGTCCTTTTTTCTTTCGAGCGTTATGAGCTGCGTCCCTTGCGGAATCGGTCCCTCTGCTCAGCCTCAAAGTTACTCACCTGAACTTTTAGTTCCAGAGTTTTTAGATCAATAAGTGCACGCTTCGACAAATATATTTTTAGCTTGCTATAAAACAGAAAAACGCCGTAACTAGCGGAAGTGGCTGTGAATTCTACTTATTTGCAGCAAAACACAGCGAAAATCGCTGTGCACGTACGCGGGTCGCCGACACAAAAACATCGTGCATGTTTGCAAGGTGGACCAGGGCGCCGACCGCAACGCGTCATCGGCTGCCGGTCATCGGCAGCGTGATGACGGGGAGAGGGGACGCGATGGTCGCGGATTCGGTCGACGCATCGGCCGGAAATGCGGCCATCGAGGGCTGGCGCGCCAGGCAGTAAACTTCGGCTGTTGCGTAAGGGCCGATCCTCGCGGAAACAGGTCATGGAAACCGGACCCCTGGAGATGCCGTGAAATCGAGAAGTCGTCCCGATCCTTCCGTCCTGATCAGCCTGTTCACGTGCCTCGTCACCTGTACGGCGTTCGCGTCGCCGGCAGCGCGAGCGTTCGCGGCAGTGCGGGTTGCTGCGGACGCCCCGACGACCGGTATAGCGGAGGGCAACCTCCAGCTTGCCGGCCGGAGGGCAGCCAAAGAGGGAAAGGCGCCCGAGCGCGGCAGCAGCGCCAGCCTGTATGGCGGGACCAGCGCCGATCGGTACGGCGGCAACAGCGCCGACCGCGGCGGCATCGCCGGCGAGCGCGACAGCCGTGTGTATCGCAAGCCCGCCAGGCATGACGAGGACAACGCCCCCAGGCGAAAGGTCGAAGACGACCAGGATCAGGACAAGGAAGAAGAGTAGCCGAGCGACGCGGCCCGCGTCGTCGCTTCGGGAGTCGTGCCTGGAGACGCTGCCGGGCCAGGAGGGGCGGGAACGAGGCTCGCGCTGCCGTCGATCCTCAGCCAGAGCCGGTAGCCGCCGGGCAGGCCGGGGCCGGCACGAAACAATCCGCCGCCCGCCCGTTCATGACCCGCCTCGAACTCGCGCGCGTACGGACCGCGCACGAGCACGGCGCCGACGCGCACCCCGGCCTGCTCGGTCCCGGCGAGCTCCGGCCACTGTCCGGAAAAGCGCACCGACGGCAGGTCCGAATACCAGGCAACGTTCCAGCTCGCATCGCTCGCAACGACTGCGCCGGCCGGCACGAGCTGTCGCAGCGACGCGAACGGTTCCGGTGGTGGAAATGACCGTGATGCGGGCAGCGGCGGAAGCGTGAACGCCATGGCAGCGAACGCGAAGGCCGCGATCGCCGGCTCCGCCGTTCGTGCACGAGATGAAATACGGCGCAGCAACGTGATTGCGGCTCCGACCGCAAGCACGATCAGCAGCGGCGTGAACGACGCATAGAAACGCAGCTCGTTGTGCATCAGGGACAGCAGCAGTGCGCGAGCGGCGAGTGCTCCCGCTGCAAAGAGCCACGCCGTCGCGGCGGCCCGCGAGCGCGATACGATAGGAAGCGCTGCGGCCGCCAGCGCAGCGCAGGTTGCAAAGCGGCCGCCGAACATCTCGCCGGCGTGCTCGCCGATCCACGTCGCCCCCGTTACGAGCTTGGCGGACAACGCCGGAAGATTTTCCAGCGCGACCTGCCATGCGCTCAGCGTCTGCGGCGCCATGTAGACATCGCCGGGCACGATTCCGCCGAGAAGATTGCGATCGACTGAAGTCGAACCCAGCAGCGTGCCGATCGTGAGCAGATTGCGAACGAGCCATGGTCCGGCCGCGAGAACGAATCCCGCCGTGCACCAGAGCATACTGGGTGAACGCTGGTCTTCGCGGCGCACCACGAGAAGCACGGCAGCCACTGGCGCGAGCGCAAGCAGGTCGTAGCGCTGCAGGAATGCGAGCCCGAGAAGAATCCCGAGCAGGCTCGCGCTGCGACTTCGTGCGGATTCGGTGGATGCGACCAGCGCAAGAGCGGCGAGCACGATGAAAAGGCCGCTGCCGGTTTCAAGCAGACCCGAGCGGCTTAGCCGCAGCTGCTCGGCTTCGGCCGCGACCGCGAGAGCCGCCAGCACGCCGGCGCTGATGCCGAACAGACGCCCGGCCAGCAGGAAGACCGCGACGACTGTCGCGACCAGAAGCGCGCCGCCGGCGACGAGGATGCCGCGATCGTCCGGTCCGACGACGGCGAACGCCGCCGCTTCCTCGACGGCGATCAGCGGGAAGCGCGTGGTGTCGGGCCACGGCGGCTCAGTGGCGACCCCATGCGCGGAAAGAAAGTGCAGCACGTACGGAAACGTCTGCTGCATCGTGAACCCCTGGCCGCGGTACAGCTGCCGGGCCATCTGCGCATAGTCGAACGAGTCGACGTCGAATGCGGGAGAGGAGAGGCCGCCGTGCGCGAGCCAGCTCCACGCGGCAAAGACTGCGACGGCGACCGCCAGAAGCGCTCTCCGCGTGTCGTCCGATGCCGGCCGGATGACCTGCCGAGAAGCCGAGTCTGGAACCATCGGCGTTTTTGTACGAGGCACCCTGCCGCGTGGCAATCGCAGCGTCGCTGACGCCGCACGCGAGCCTCCACGATGTGCAAGGAAAATCGCGGCAGCGCCGCGTTAGTGCGTGTCGAACCTGAAGAAACTACCTTGTAACGAGGGTCTGCCTCCGATAAGAAAACCGGACGGATTTCGATGATTCCCCGCAGGCGTCTGCCGGGATCGCTCGCAGAATCGGCCGCAAGATCGCCCGAGAACCAAAGCTCAATCTCCGTCCACTCCAAGGCATGGCATTACCGATCCGTTCATGAACCGGAGCCGCAAAAACTGGGTGCTTCCCGCTGCTACGGCCGGTTTCGGGCTGCTGATCGCGCTCGTGCTGGTGGAAACCATCCCGCGGCTCGTCCCGGGGCTGATGCCGAAAAAGCTCCAGGCCGTCCAGCGCATCTACGACGCCCGCAATACGTGGGAAGACATGATGCAGGGCGACAAGGACGTCGGCTTCGTGCTGAAGCCGGGCCTCGAGCTGACCTTTCCGTCCGAGAGCGGCAACATCGACATCCGCACGACCGACGTCGGCGTCGGAGGCCTCGGGCAGCGCGACATCGGAACGCAGCCCCCCTATGACGCCATCGCCCTGGGCGACTCGTTTACGTTCTGTGACGATTCGACGGTCGCCAATTGCTGGGTGCGTCTGCTTGCCAGCCGAACCGGCCTTTCGATCGCCGACCTCGGCGTCAACGGCTACTCGAACATGGCCGAAGCGCGCGTGCTCGACAAAGTCGGCAAGACGCTTCGTCCAAAGCTCATCCTGGTCGGGTTTTTCCCAAACGACTTCAAGGACAACGTTCACTTCAACAACTGGTCGAAAAGCGGGACCGACGATTACTGGACGTGGATGCGCCGCCAGCGCCGCAGCGATTCGTCGGACTGGCTCGCCGGCAACTCCATCCTGTACCGGCTCATCGATGCCGCGCGGCGTTACGGCGCGCGCGATACGTTCGAGTACAAGGAAGGAAATCTCAACTTCGTTTTCCGTGACGACGACTGGTGGCAGGGCGTCGTGGAACAGGCTGGCGTGACCAACACTTACGAAATCACCCAGGAAGCGCTGTCGGGCATGGCGGCTGCAGCAAAGCAGCTCGACGCCAGGCTCGTCGTGCTGCTGTTCCCGTTCAAGGAACAGGTGTACTGGGATGTAGCCCGGAAATACCAGGCGCGCGGCGACGCCATCGACGAAGCGAAGATCGACGCGCCGCTGCGGCGCATCGGTGAATATCTGGGCCGCCAGCAGATCGACTATTGCGATCTGACCGGCGACCTGCGCAGTCATGCGCATGAAGAACAGCTTTATCTGAAGACAAGCGCGCACTGG
The DNA here is from genome assembly GCA_035571835.1 of Candidatus Limnocylindrales bacterium. Taxonomy (NCBI): domain Bacteria; kingdom Bacillati; phylum Chloroflexota; class Candidatus Limnocylindria; order Candidatus Limnocylindrales; species Candidatus Limnocylindrales bacterium. Next base: position 76,139 of record DATNBU010000010.1, read on the forward strand.
ACTGCGGCGGGAAACCGGGTGGCCGCCGATTCCATCGTCCGCTGCCTCGAGCGCAAGGCGATCGTGACGGCTCGTTCATGACACGGCGGGACTTTCGGGAAACAGCGGGGGAGCATCGAATGGGAACGACATTGACGGAAAATCGAAATTGTTTGCGCGGCCTTCGAGCTGCGGCACCGCGTGGCGTGGCACTTGGCGCCGCGATCATCGGCCTCGCGGCGACGCAGGCCGCGGCCGCGCCGTCCAACATCGTGATGCGCCAGCTCACGAACATCACGACCGGGACAATCGAGAGCCCGAAGCTGCAGCTCCAGGACGGCCGCGACATCGCGTTTGCTTCCAACGGTGACGTGCTCGGGCCCGGTACCCAGACGGCGAACCGTCAGATTTACCTGTGGCACGAAAACGAGTTCACCGGCGCCGGGACGATTACGAAGCTGACGAACGGCGTCGGCTGCGACAGCTACGATCCCGCGCGACCGACCGACACGATTCCAACCGACCGGCCGAAGCTCATCGCGTTCGTCTCCACCTGCAATTTCGACCCGACGGTCGGCAACGTCGACGGCAATCCGGAAATTTTCTTCTACGGCCTCGAGAGTCAGCACATCTGGCAGATCACCAAAACCGTCGCGCCGGTCGTCAATGCCGATCCTTTCACGAGCGACAGCGGGCGATGCCTCGTCTTCACGTCGAACGCGGACCTCGACAACAACAACCCGTCGAATCCGCACTACGATTCCAACCGTCCCGGGCCGGGTCATACGAACCCCGACTCGAGCAACGAAGTCTTCCTGTACGGCCTGCTCGACGGAACGTTCGAGTTTCCGTTCAATGGAACCTTCACGCAGCTCAGCAACGGCCCGAGCGGCACGACGAGCAACAAGCCGGTCGTTGGCGGCTACATTTTCAGCCGCCAGTGCCAGACGGCCGCTTTCCAGTCCGATTACGACCAGAGCGGCACCGGCCTGACCGGCCAGATCGTGTTCGTCTACAACGCCCCGGACTCCAGCATCGAAGTGATGAACTCCGAGGAGATCGCCGCGCACGGACTTCCGTCGGGCATGTACCAGAACCCGGCGATCTCCGAGGCAAGCCCGTTCGCCCGCGGGCCGAACCTCGTCTTCGAGAGCAGCGCCGACGTGTGGAACAACGGCTCGACCGGAAACGAGGTCTACAACTTCCGCCTGTTCCATCCGCGCGTCTCGCAGTACACGAACGTCGGCTCTCCGTTCGAGGCGAAGTTTCCGCAGGTCTCCGATGGCGGCGGTGTCGTCACGTTCCAGTCCAACGGCGAGCTGCTGACGCAGAAGCGCGAGGCGAAGGACGGCAGCATGCCTCCGTTCAATGCCGACGGGAACTACGAGATCTTCCGCCTCAAGGGCCGCAAGACGATCACGCAGATCACGCGCACGACCGGCTGCACCAACTCGTCGAGCACGCTCATGGACGATGGCAACCGCGTCGGGTTCGTGTCGGACTGCGACATCGTTCCGGGCGAGAACGCGGGCCATCGCACCCAGGTCTTCCTGTACGCCCGCGAGCGCGGCGACGCGGGCATCCTGACCTCGGGCAACTGCACGCAGGCCAACGGCTGCTGCTACGTGACGCACGACGGCTCGACCTGCTACTCGGACCTGACCAGCGCCAAGCCGGACATCTCGCGGCCGAACTGCCTGGACCGCGACAGCTGTATCGACTGATCCGCCGGGGACGATCGAGCTTCGGCCGGCCGGCTTCGCCGCTGCCCGGCCGGAGCCTCCGGCGAATGCTCGCGGGCGGGCGGCCTGCTACTGTGTCCGCCGCGCCTCCGTTACCGATCCGATGAAACTCTCGAGACTTAAGGCCGTCGGCCGCACGTCGGGGCAGCGTGCTCTTTAACTCGCTTCATTTCGCGATCTTCTTTCCGATCGTCGTCGCGCTGTATTTCGCGCTCGCGCACGAGAAGCGCTGGATGCTGCTGCTGGCGGCCAGCCTCTACTTCTACATGGCGTGGAATCCCGCCTACGTGGTGCTGCTGCTGACCGCGACTGCGATCAACTTCTGGGCAGGAGCCCGCATCGGAGCGTCGAGCGATCCGCGCGCGCGCAAGCTGTATCTCGTCACCGGAGTCTCGACGAGCCTGGCGATCCTGTTCTTCTACAAGTACTTCAATCTCTTCAACGAGACGTTGCGCAGCGGGTTCACGTGGGCGGGGCTGCCGTATCCAGTGTCGTCGCTCCACTTCCTGCTTCCGGTCGGAATCTCGTTCTACACGTTCCATACGCTGACCTACACGATCGACGTCTACCGCGGGATCCAGAAGCCGGAGAACCGTTTCGGGATCTTCGCACTGTTCGTCTCGTTCTTCCCGCAGCTCGTCGCCGGGCCGATCGCGCGCTCGTCGATGCTGATGCCGCAGTTCGACGAGAGGCACGACTTCGACTACCGGCTGGCGGCCAGCGGCCTCAAGCTGATGGCGTGGGGCTTCTTCAAGAAGCTCGTCATCGCCGATCACCTGACGGCCTACGTCGACCAGGTCTACGGCGCGCCGCAGGACTTCAGCGGGCCGGTTCTGGTCATGGCCACGGTGTTCTTCGCGTTCCAGATCTATTGCGATTTTTCCGGGTACACCGATATCGCGATCGGGTCGGCGCGCATCATGGGTTTCCGGTTGATGCTCAACTTCAACCATCCGTACGTGTCCAAGAACGTCCGCGAATTCTGGCGGCGCTGGCACATCTCGCTGTCGACGTGGTTTCGCGACTATTTCTACGTCTCGCTCGGCGGAAACCGCGTGCCCGTCCCGCGCTGGTACCTCAACCTGTTCCTGACGTTCCTCGTCAGCGGGCTGTGGCACGGCGCCAGCTGGACGTTCGTCGCGTGGGGTGCGCTGCACGGCCTCTACGTCGTGGTCGGCACGGCCACCGAGCCGCTGCGGCGAAGGATTGCCGAGGCGACGGGCCTTGCCCGCATGCCCCGGCTCCATCACACGCTGCAGCTCCTGATCACGTTCTCGCTGGTCACGCTGGCATGGGTGTTTTTCCGCGCGCGCAGTCTCGGCGAGGCCATGACGGTGCTCGCGCGGCTGCCGGTCGGAATGTCGAGCTTTCACGACCTCTACCTGGACCTCGGTGCGTACAGCTTCTGGGTATCGATCGCGTCGATCGTGGTGCTCGAGGCCGTGCAGTACTGGCAGCGAAACGGCGACGTCGTCGAATGGGTTTCCGAGCGGCCGGTGCTCGTGCGCTGGGGGCTTTACTACGCGCTGATCGTCGCGATCCTCGTCTTCGGGGAGTTCGGCGGCCAGGACTTCGTGTACTTCCAGTTCTGAAACCATGCGCGCGCTGATTCAAAGATGCCTCGTGATGGTTGCGCTCGTGGCCGTGTCGGCCGCGATCGCGCAGATCGTCATTCCTCCCGACTACGACGACTATCTCGCGATCATCGGAACCAAGGTCCACAACCTCGAGACCACGCCTTCGCCGCGCATCGTTTTTGTCGGCGGCTCCAACCTCGCGTTCGGCGTCGACAGTCCGGAAGTCGAGCGAAAGCTCGGCTACCACGTGGTCAACATGGGCATGGGGTTCAACATGGGGCTGCGCTTCATGCTGGATCTGATCGAGCCGCGCATCCGCAAGGGCGACGTCGTGGTGCTGGTGCCCGAGTACAACCTGTTCTTCGGCCTGCTCGACGGCGACGAGCGGCTGCTCGACGTGCTCGAGCTCTACCCCGACGGGTGGCAGTACATTCACTCGCGGCGCCAGATGCTCAATCTCGGCAACAACCTGTTCCGACACGTCAAGTTCAAGGTGAACCGCGTGCTGCAGCAGATCGGGCACAAGAGCGATCCCGAGTGCATTTACTGCCCGCGTGCGTTCAACCAGTACGGAGACATCGTCGCGCATCTCGGAAAGCCGTCGAAGGACGTCACGCGGATGTCGTTTCTGCGCTCGGCGGGCCAGGTCGACGGCGAGGCGATCCACGTCGTCAACGACTTTGCCGCGGCCGTCGAGGCGCGTGGCGCGAGGGTCGTTTTCCTGTTTCCGTGCCTTCCGGAGCCGCACTACGAGCTCAGGCACGCAGCCATCGAACGGCTCGAAAGCGAGCTACACGACAAGCTCAAAGTCGAAATGCCGTCCTCAGCGAAAGACTACGTTTATCCGGTCCAGGACTTCTATGACTGGGTGTACCATCTGAATCGCGAAGGCCGCACGTTGCGTACGGCGCGGATCATCGACGACCTGCGGCCGACGATCGAAGCAGCGCGACGCGAAACCACGGGCGATGCCGCAACGGGCGGGCTTGCTGGATCACGGACGGCCGACGCGAGCTTGTCGGCCGACGGTCAGCTGCGTCAAAAATTGCAGTGAGTTGCGCCGAATCGGCGAGGGCGAGGGGTTGCGAGCTCGTCGCACCGGCGGTCGGATGCGAAAAAAACATTGCGGGCCGGCCCGGCTTCCCTCATAGTTGCGGGGTCTTTCGGGATCGGGTGACCTTCCATCCCGGCCGACCAACGCAGAACTCGGGGGTTCTCCAGATGACATCGCCTTTTTCGCGCATCGCGCTTCGCTCGATCTGTTCCGCAGCGGCTCTGGTTGCACTGACCGCCGCTTACGCGTCGGCCGATCAGGAAATGAAACCGACCGGCAAGGGCTACGGTCAGCCTGAAGTGATCAACAGTAATGGGAAGTCGGGTCTGGCCAAGCCGCCGGGCGCGGGCGGCGGAGCCGGAAACGGCATCAGCTACCACAGCGGTCCCGTCATGCTCGGGACCACGCACATGTACTACATCTGGTACGGCAACTGGTCGGGCAACACCGCGCCGACGATTCTCACTGATCTGGCGAGCAACATGACGTCGCCGTACTTCAACATCAATTCGACCTACTACAACGCCAGCTTCGTGCACGTGAGCAACTCGGTCACGTACAACGGCTCGGTGACCGACAATTACTCGCGCGGCAAATCGCTGTCGGATTCCGCAATCCTCGGCGTCGTCTCCGACAAGATCACGTCGGGTGCCCTTCCGAAGGATCCGAACGGCGTGTACTTCGTGCTGACGTCCGCGGACGTAACGGCGTCCTCGGGCTTCTGTTCGTACTACTGCGGATGGCACGACCACGCGACGGTCGGCGGCACCGACATCAAGTACTCGTTCGTCGGAAATCCGGACCGCTGCATCAACGCCTGTGCTGAGCAGACCGCCGGTCCGAACGGCAACGCCGGCGCGGACGGAATGGCGAGCATCATCGCGCATGAGCTCGAGGAAGCCGTCACCGATCCGGACCTGAATGCGTGGTATGATCAGCGCGGATATGAGAATGCCGACAAGTGTGCGTGGACTTTCGGGACGACGTACACAGTCAACGGCGCCAAGGCCAACATGAAGCTCGGCACGCGTCATTTCCTCATTCAGCGGAACTGGGTGAATGCCACCGGCGGTTATTGCGCGACGGCCTACTAGCGTTTCGTCTCGATTGGTGGGCCGACCGCCGATAAGGGGCCATCTGCTGCGTTGGGATTCCGCTTCGTTCGGTCGACGTACGGGAAGTACGACTCCCTCTCTACGCGGAATCCCGCCTTGCATCTGACCCCTTCTCGACGGCCGGCTCGTGCCACGACGCTCTCGTCGCTTGATTGTTTCTCGTCTTGATTGGTGGGCCGACCGCCGATTAGGGGCCATCTGCTGCGTTGGGATTCCGCTTCGTTCGGTCGACGTACGGGAAGTACGACTCCCTCTCTACGCGGAATCCCGCCTTGCATCTGACCCGTTCTCGACGGCCGGCTCGTGCCGCGACGCTCTCGTCTCTTGATTGTTTCTCGTCTCGATTGGTGAGCCGACTGCCGATAAGGGGCCATCTGCTGCGTTGGGATTCCGCTTCGTTCGGTCGACGTACGGGAAGTACGACTCCCTCTCTACGCGGAATCCCGCCTTGCATCTGGCCCCTTCTCGACGGCCGGCTCGTGCCACGACGCTCTCGTCTCTTGATTGTTTCTCGTCTCGATTGGTGGGCCGGCCGCCGATGACGACGCACTTCGAATCGCGTCTCTCGTCGAGCGACGCGGAATGAATTGGACGAGCGTCCGATCTCGAGGGGAACGCGTATGACGAAGTGCGCCGCAGCGTCACGCTAAACGAAAACCCTCAATCCGAGATGCAATCGAGCCGCGAGAGCGGTCGTGTGACGAGCCGGCCGTCGAGAACGGGTCAGATGCAAGGCGGATTTCGTGTAGTGAGCGAAGACGTACTTCCCGTACGTCGTAGCGAACGAAGCGAAATCCAACGCCGCAGATGACCCGTTATCGACGGTCGGCCCACCAATCGAGAACAAAACGCAGGTGAGGGGACTCGTCGAGGGAACGCATTGCTTGCGCATCGGTGTATCGCGTTGACGGGCTGCAACGCGCGGTGTCAGCATTGAGGAATCAGGTGACTCCGACGAGAGCGGTCGGTCAATCCCCTGTGTTCGGCGTCGCATGGTTGCGGCGTCAATCCAGAACGGAGGATCGATGTATGGCAGATGACAGCAGTACAGGAATTGTCGCCGTCGTGGTGATTTTTGTGATGGTTGTGGTTGGCGGATTTCTTGCGGTGCGCTCCGGAGTGATCGGAGGTGGACCGACGAAGAGCGTCGACGTTCATGTGAACGCTCCGGCGGCACCGGCGCCAGCCCCCAAGGCTCCGTAAAACAGAAACAAGGATGCACGGCACTCGCGGTGCATCCCGATCGGCGCTCGTCGTGCGCGAGCAAGGCTCGCAGGGGCTTAACGTCCCGCAGTCTTCGCCTCGGACCGCACGGCGAGCGCTTCGATGTCCTCTTTCGGAATTTCACCCATCCCTTTGCAGTCGGGTCTGTCGCGAGCGGAGAGCAGCTCGCGCGCGAGCGCGGGGCGATCTCTTGCGGGGCTTCCGAGCGCCTGCGCAACGATTCCCCTGGCGGTCGCCCTGTCGTCGCACGCGAGCTCGACCAGATACGCAACGGTCGCGTTCGAGCTGTCGTTGCTGTCCCCCTTGGCGGCGGTGACTTCGGTGAGCTCGATCGTCGCGCCGTCCATCTTGATGCCGTCCATTGCGGCGCCGCGCAGAATGGCGCCTTTGAGCAGCGCCTTGCGCAGCACGGCGCCGGTCAGGTTTGCCGACGACAGGTCCGCACCGCGCAGGTCGGCGCCTTCGAGATTCGCATTCGCGAGATCGGCACTCCGCAGGGTCGCACCCCGCAGGTGCGCGCCGACGAACGACGCATTCTGCATCTGCGCTTCGCTGAGGTTCGCTCCGCACAGCTTGGTCCCGTCGAAGTGTGCGGCAGTGACGCGCGCCGACTTCAGGTTGGCGCCGTTCATCGTCGCACGCGAGAACGAGCCGTACTGGACCTTGGCCCAAGACAGGTCCGCGCCGTCGAGAATCGCGTCGTCGAACATGGCCTGCTGCATCGATGCCCAACCGAAATTCGCGCCGGCCATGCGGGTGCGCTCGAGCGTGGTGTCGATGCATTCGGGCGGATCCTCGCATCCGCGGCGGGCTTCGCAGTCCTCCGGAAGCACGGCGCTGACGCCTTGAGGGCGCACGGCGCGCAGGTCGAGCTTCGGCAGCACGGCGTTGTACAGGTCGGCATAACGAAAATCGCGACCCTGCAGCGCCTGGTACGGAGTGACTTTCGACAGCACGATCTTCAGGCGGTCGGGCGGACTGTCGCGCAGCTCGTTGACATCCTCGGGCGTGAGCACGTTGGCGGTCAGCACGCGCTCGCGCAGCTCCATGTTCTGCGCGAACCACGAAGCGTTGCCTTCGGTATCCCCGGGGATGACTGCGACGAACAGCGACACGAATGCCGTCACGGCGCATGCCGCCAGCACCAGCGTCGGCACCGACAGTGCGCGCCGCAGCAGCGTTCGCGATCCCGGAACGTCCCCCGTCACGTGCCAGCGCGACCACAGGTGCGGCATCAGCACGAACAGGATCAAAGCCACGTCCGCGAAAAGAGCTGCACGATGCATCCACGTGTTGAGCGGACTGTGAAACGGCAGGAAACGGATCTGGATCCACAGAAGCAGTCCGAGCGGCAGCACGACAGTGGTGACCCACGTGATGAATGCCGAAAGAAGGTGAAGGAACCGCGACGGCGCCTGCGCGGTCAGGTACAGCACGTAATAGAAGTTGGCGACACGCTGGCGGAGCAGCGACTGCGGCTCGGCAGGAAGCGCGGACGCTTCCTGGTCGAAACGATCGAGCTCGTTCGAAAGGATCGAAAGCTGCAGCAGCAGATCCGAGTGCAGCAGCACGACGAGCCACGGCGCGACGCTGTAGAACCCGAACGGTCCGATGATCGGGATCTGCGCGTTGAGAAGCGGCAGCGTGACCATGCTCGACGCCCGCAGCAGCATCTCGTGCGTGGTCGACGCGACGGTGACCGCAACGTAGGCGCCCACGCTGACGAACGTCACGAAGCGCGAGCTGACGGCGGCAGCGGCATCGTTTACCGCGCGCAGGAGTTGCTCGGCGTGCTGCTCTCGTCCGTTGCTCATTTCGGGGAATCCTCGTCCGCGCGCTCGGTCAGGTGGCGGAAGTCGAAAAGGCGTTCCGCCTCGTCTGCCGTGACGAGGTTCTGCTCGATTGCGAGGGCCTTGATGCTGGCGCCGTGTGCGCGCGCCTGCTTTGCCAGCTCGGCAGCGCGCTCGTAACCGATCTTCGGCGCGAGCGCGGTTGCAGCCAGTGGGCTTTTGTCGAGTGTTTCGGCGCTTCGGCGGGCGTCCGCCGCCAGCCCGTCGATGCAGCGCTCCGCAAACAGCGAGCACGACGATGCCATCAGTGCGATCGAATCGAGAAGGTTGGCTGTCATCACGGGTATCATCGCGTTGAGCTCGAACTGGCCGCCCTGGCCGCCGAGAGCGACGACGAGGTCGTTGCCTTCGACCTGCGCGCAGACCTGGATGAGCATCTCGCACATCACGGGGTTCACCTTGCCTGGCATGATCGAAGATCCGGGCTGGAGGTCCGGAATCACCACTTCGCCGAGCATGGCGAGCAGACGAATGTCGCCGGCGATCTTCGCGAGCGCGACGGCTGCGACTCGAAGCGCTCCCGACACGGTGACCATGTCGTCGCGCGCGGCCTGCGCTTCAAAGTGGTTGGACGCTTCTCGCAGCGCGAAGCCGAGCTCCTGCGACAGAAGCGCCGCCACGCGCTTTCCGAAACCGGCCGGCGCATTGAGGCCCGTACCGGTTGCCGTTCCGCCGATGGCCAACTCCTCGAGCGCATGCGATGCGCGATCGATCTCGCCCGCACGTTTCTCGACCTGACGGGCATAGCCGCCGATAACCTGGCCGAGGCGCACCGGAACCGCCTCCATCAGATGCGTCCGTCCCGGTTTGACGATGGCGTCGAATTCTCCGGCTTTGGCCGACAGCGAGGCGTGCAGGCGGCCGAGCGAAGGCAGGAGCTCGCGCCGGATGGCAACGAGTGCCGCGACGTGGGCCGCCGTAGGTATCACGTCGTTGGAGGATTGACCGATGTTGACGTGATCGTTCGGATGCACCGGCGCGTAAACGCCGCGCGACGGGTTGCAGATGTTCGCGATCACTTCGTTCATGTTCATGTTCGTCGACGTGCCCGAGCCCGTCTGGAACACGTCGACCGGAAACTGCGAGTCGAATTCGCCGGCGATGATTCTGGTGCAGGCCGCGACGATGTCGCGGCGGATCGCGTCGTCGAGGCCGGGATGGGCGGTCGCGCAGGCTCGCTTCACCCGCGCGAGCGCCTCGAGGAATATGCGCGGAAACGTTCGTCCGCTGACGGGGAAGTTCGCGACCGCGCGCTGGGTCTGCGCGCCCCACAGTGCGTCCTCCGGCACGCGTACTTCGCCGAGGCTGTCCTTTTCGATCCGCTCGTCCACGTCGTGGAGCTTAGCGGGGCTGACACGGGAAGTGGACCGTTCGGCAGGCGCCGGACGCGGTCAGTCGTGGTAGTCCTGCCAACGCTTCGGCTGCGGCGCCGCGGCGCCGACGTTCGAGATCCGCGCCGCCGGGTAGTCGATCTTCGGAACCAGAGGCGACTTGCGATTGGCTGCGACGGCAACCACCACCGCCGCCAGAGCGGGAATCGCGGCAATCGCGGTCAGCAGGAGCCTCATCGACAGCAGGCTGCGCGCCTCTTCGGTCATCGGCAGCAGCGCGAACAGCGTGAGCTCGAAGATCATCGATCCGAGACAGAGCAGGATCAGGCCGACCCATGGCGGGCGCGCGACCGAGCTCAGCAGGAACGACGCTATGGTGGATCGTTTCGGCGCGGTTTCATTCGGAGCGGAGTCTTCCTGCTTCGGGGTCTGCATCTGGTTTTCCATCCGATTCCAGGCGGCCGGTCGTACCCGGCGGGGCGATGGAATCGCACGAAGCACGGGCTGTGTCGATGCGGAAGGGGCGAGGCTGCGGGAATTTGCTGGCTCGTTCGCGCAGCCGCCGATCAGCAGTCGCAGATCGTGCGCGCGGCGCACGGCGCGCAGCTCGAGGAGACTGCGCCGACGACGCAAGTCGCGAAGGTTGCGAGGATTTCCCGGCGCGACCGGAGAGTGTTTCCGGATCATACCTGTCTTCCTTGCGCTGCGAACCCGTTGGTTCGAAGCCCGGGTGCCGTACGTCGGCTTGTCGCGACCTTAGCGACTCGATGACAGGCAGTCGAGGGCCTTCCGCTTCGCTTCCGAAAAATCGCGCCGCGGTATCGCGTCTAAAACGAGTCGAGGACCTGGCGTGCAGCGCGGATCCCGGTGTCGAGCGCGCCGTGCACGGTTCCGCGGTAACCGGACGTGTCGGTCGCTTCGCCGGCGAAGAACAGTGTGCTTCCAACCGGCGTCGCAAGCAGCGGTGCCGCGTCGAGCGCTCCGGCGGGAATCCACGAATAGGCCCCGCGCGACCACGGGTCGGCGCTCCAGTCGACGACGGCAGCCGCTTCGACCGCGGATGCCACGTCGTCGTGCGGCAGCGCGAGCGCATGCGACAGCGTATCGATGCCGGCATCGATCATCTCCTGCTGCGACTTGCCGGAGAGCCTGTCGGCCGATGCGCCGCCGGCCCAGCCGACGAGTATCGGCTTGTGCTCGTCACCGATCCGCCACCAGGTCGGTACATGCCCGGCGGGCGTCTGCAGGAAACGCGCGCGCACGAGCCTTTTCGAAAGCTCTTTCTCGATGCCTGCGATTTCGTCGAGAGGCATGCGGAAACGCAGGAACAGTTTGACGACGTTGCCCATCGCAAGCTTGCGCGCGGCAGTTCGAACCGCGGGAATGGCCGGTTCGAAGACAATTGCCCCTTCGCCGCTGCCCTGCAGGAATCCGAGCGGGACCGTGACGATCGCGCGGCAGGCGCGCACCAGGCCGGCAGCCGGTTCGACGTCGAGGACGACCGACCCCTGTTGCCATGCGATGCGCGTGACGGCGGTGCCCAGCATCAGCTTCGCGTCGTCGTTCCCGAGACTTCGCCCGAGGTGACGCACCAGCGCATCGTAGCCCTCGCGGACCGACGCGTTGCCGTCGTCACCGAGCTCGCGCGAGGCGCGCGTCTCCTGCGACAGCGCAAGCGCACTCACGCGGTCGACGTCAGCGGCCATGTAACCTTCGACGTAGCGGCGAAGCCGCCGCGCTTCGGCTTCGCTCCACTCGCCGCTGGAGAGCAGCTCGCCGATGCGCCGGCCGATCGGAACATCGCGGGCATCGGGATTGGCCAGCTCCTCGAAGACTTTCTCCCACGACTGCGGCTGCGAGATCGCTTTTCCATCCTGCACCATCAGCGGTTCGAACGGACGCTCGTCGAGATGCAGCCCGGCTTCGCGGATGTAGTCGACCAGGCCGGGATGCCGTCCATGGACGAACTCGGCGCCGAGCTCGATCGGCGAGGCGGCAAAATCGTAACGGGTATCGATGCGTCCGCCGATGCGCGAGCGCGCTTCGAGGACGACGACGGGAACGCCTTCGCGCAGCAGAAGATCGGCGGCGGCAAGGCCGGCAATGCCCGCGCCGATGACGGCAACCGGCGGTTTCGCGGAGCTCATCGGCCGATCAGGCTGCGCCGGAGACAGGGCTTCGTTACTCGGCGGCGCCTGAGACCGACGGGTCGGAGAATTTCGCGGCGAACGCGGCCTTGTCGTCGAGCGAGAAGGAATCCGCCGGAATGAAGCTTTCGAAGCACGTGTCGTTGTCGGTGCGCGCAAGCTGCACGACCACGCCGCCGTTGACCGGAAGAATGATGCCGCCGATGACCATCGTTATCGTGTGAAGCTTGGTACGGTCCTCGTCGCTGCCGGTGAAATCGAGAACGCGGATGTCGCCGTTGGCGCCGACGTCGTCGCTGTATCGCCAGGTGGTGTCGCGCTTGTTCCAGCACGTCATGCCGCGGCACTCGGAGCCGGCCGGGATGTCGGCGGCTACGACCAGATGCTCCTCGTCCCACGCGCAGAGCTGGTAGGAGGCGGCGGAGTCGACGAATTCATCGGCGGTTGCGGCTGCGGCCCGCGACGCGCGCCACTCGAAGTGGCCGTATGCGTCGATCGACAGCGAAGTCTGGCCGACGGGGAGGCACTGGCCCTGCTCGCGAGGCGTCGGCGGACAGCCGGCCGAGGCCGATGCCGGCATGAGAGCGGCGGCGAGCGCTGCAGCGGCGAGCGTGGCGGTCAGAAGGGACGGGGAGCCTGCGCGGCGCGGAGATTTCATACGTCCTGTATGGCACAACCGCCGGTCAGAGAAAGACAAGAGCGCAGAGCGCCAGGCGCGCCCGCACGCCCGTCGGGGTGTCAGTTGCTGCGTGTCGTGTGCGAGGCCTCACCCCGGCCATGCGAAATGGCTGAACTTGTAGAAGCGGATCCTCTGGCGGTTCTGCTTGTCGGTGCAGTCGCAGACATCGCCGCCGCTGAACGTGCAGCCGTCGCAGAAGCGCCGGTTGGTCGCCGGCGGGGGCGACGTGACGATCCACATGACCCCGGAGGGGTCCTGGTAGAAACCGAAACCGCCCGACTCGCCGGGCTGGCCGCTCATGCTGAAATTGGCGAGCGCGTTGTCGGGACCGAGGCGCGTCTGGCTCGCATTCCAGACACGAATGCGGTTGGGCGTGCTCGATAGCAGAAGGCACGCCTTATACCAGCGCCCGTTCTTGTAATAGAAGTCGCAGTCCTGCACGCCTTCTTCGCCGTCGATGTTGTTGGCGGTCGTGTAGTCGGTGTAGGTGCCGCAGGTTCCGTCCGTCGGCGTGCACTGCCGTTCGTAGTACTGGTCGAACGAGTAGTAACGCGTCTTGATGGTGGTGTTGAAATCGGTCGGGGTCGTGAAGATTCCACCGGCGAAGCCGACAGAGTGATCGAAGAATCCCTGGTAGGAGACAGTGCCCGCACCGTTGAACCGATAAAGGCGCGTGTACATGTTGACGCCTTCGCTCGTAAAGCCGGTGTACGCCCAGCCGTTGTCGAGCATGATCCCGCTCGGATGCTCGTACTCCGAGCTGTACTGGAACTGCTTGATGCGGTTGCCGGCCGCATCGTGCACGTAGAGATAGGCCGTGTTGTTGCCGTTGGTCTCCATGCACGTCGAGTAGAACCGGCTGCCGTCGAACTTGACGCCCTGCCCGTGGCAGCCTTTGTCGCTGGAGCCGAGGACCGCCGTGCCCACGCTTTTCAGGAAGTAGTCGACATTCTCGGCCGGATAGAACTGGGCCGACGAAGTTGACGCGAGGCTGCAGAAGGCGGCGGTGACGAGACAGGCGGCAGTAACGCGGGACGGGTTCATGGGGAACCTCCTTGATCTGCTCATGTTAGCGCACAAGCAGCACGATCGTCCTTACGGAACCGTTACGGACGGGACTTTTCGCGGCTCCGGTGCGTTCAGTGATGCCGGAACAACGAGCCGAAGAACTTTCCGACCTTGCTGAACACGTTCGTACGGGGCCGCTCTTCTTCGCGCCGGGCGACGGCGACCGGAGGCGTGCTGTGCCAGCCGCCCCAGTTCCGCGTCGATGCGACAGCCGAGCCGTCGCCGCCATGGAGCGGGCAATAGTCGTTCGGCTCGGTCCCGGCGAGGAACGGCAGCGCGACGCGCTTCCCGCACGACGAGGTCGCAAGCCCGCCCGATTCCGGATCGACGCGCTCGATCACGATCCCCGGCGGCATGTCGAAGTCGCGTGCGCCTGCTGCCGCCGAGTGCTGCATGATCTGAACCCACGGCGGCAGTGCGGCCTGGGCGCCGGTAAGACCGATGCTCTGCGGCGCATCGAATCCGACCCACACGCCGCAAACGAGATCGGGAGTGTAGCCTACGAAGTACGCGTCCTTGTAGTCCTGCGTGGTCCCGGTCTTTCCGGCTGCGGGAAGGTCGAGGCCGAGATGTCCCGCGCTCGCGCCGGTTCCCGACTTGAGCACGGTCTTGAGAGCGCCGGTCATCACGTAGGCGACGTCGGCAGGGATGACGCGACTCTCGACACTCTCATGTCGGTAGATCTCGTGGCCTGCGGCGTCGGCCACCGATTCGATCGAATACGCCGGAGACCTCATGCCGCCGCTCGCGAAAGCCTGATAGGCCGACGTCAGGTCGACGAGCGTCGTCTCTTCGGCTCCGATCGCGATCGGCAGCACCGGCTCGAGATGCTGCGGAATCCCGAGCTCGTGCGCCGTGCGAACGATCAGCTCGGGGCCGAGCCGGCTGCCGACGTACGCCGCCGGGATGTTCAGCGATTCGGACAGTGCATCGATCGCAGTTACCTGCTGCTCGTAAGTCTTCTCGTAGTTTTCCGGCGACCAGCCGCCGAAGCTCATCGGCCGGTCCGGAAGAAGCGACGACAGCGTCAGCGGCGGCGTAAGCGGCGAACGATCCGGATCCATCGCCGCCACGTACATCAGCGGCTTGAAGGCCGAGCCCGGCTGGCGCAGCGCATCGGCGGCGCGGTTGAACTGGCTCTCGGAGTAGTTGCGCCCGCCGACCATTGCGCGGATTGCGCCGGTGTGCGCGTCGAGCGCAACCGCCGCCGTCTCGAGCTTGGAGGTCTTGCCGGTTCGCCGGAGCCCGCGGTAGTTCTTCTCGAGGCGCTCGAGATTGCTGGTGAGGGCCCGCACGGTCTCGGCCTGGATCTCCGCATCGAGCGTCGTGTAGACCTTGAGGCCGGCGAGATCTCCGCTGACTCCCGCGCCGGTCCGCAATGCGGTGATCACGTAATCGGTGAAGTTCGGCGCACGCCGAAGCCCGGGCGGCTTCGTGAGCCGGATCGGAGTCGCGACCGCCTCGGCCCAGGCGTCGTCGTCGATGACGCCCTCGCGCTTCATGATGCCGAGCACGACGTCGCGTCGCTGCTTCGAGGCTTCCGCGTGACGTCGCGGATCGTAAAGCGTCGGCGCCTGCACCATTCCGATCAGCGTCGCGGCCTCGGCCGGGGTGACGCGGCTCAGGTCCTTGTTGAAGAAATATCGCGCGGCCTGCGGCATGCCGTGGATCGGCGCGCCGCCGTAGGCGCCCATCGAGACGTCGTTGATGTAGCGCTCGAGGATCTGGTCCTTGGTCAGGCGGAACTCGAGCACGAGCGCCACGGCGAGCTCGCGGAACTTGCGGTCGAGCGTGCGCTCGCGGCGCTCGAGGAACGTGCGTGCGAGCTGCTGGGTCAGCGTGCTGGCGCCCTGCGCAAAGCGATGCGCGCGCAGGTCTTCGACGGCCGCGACGATGATGCGTACCGGGTTGATGCCGGGGTGCCAGTAGAAATACCGGTCCTCGGTCGCGAGCAGGCCTTCGATCAGGTACGGCTTCTGGTCGGCGAGCCGGATCTCGACGCGTTCGGCCGGCGCACCGGGAATCAGGCGTCCGATGACCTCGGGTTCGACCGCGGCGTCTTCGATCGGATCGCCGCCGGGAGTGCTGACGCCGGCGATGGTTCCGTGCTCGACGCGGACGTTGACGAGGGCGGGACTGTGGCGCTCGGCCCCACGCTCGAACCCGCGCAGGTAGATCTCAAGCCCCGCCGCGGTCGTCCGGTACTGGCCCGGCGCCTCGGGCACCGAAACCGCCGAATAGCTGAGCGAGGTCAGCCGGCCCACGAGCCGGCTGCGCTCGAGGTCGTCACCGGTGCGGATGCGGTGGGGCGCCGAGAAGATCGACGAGCTCATGGCCGCCCGGCGCTCCTCGAGAAGCGTCGAGATCTCGCCGTACAGTGCCGCGACCGAAACGCCGATGGCGACCAGCACCAGGCACAGCGCGGCGACAAGGATCCTGCGCACGGGGATGCGCGACCGCCGTCGTTTTCGTTTTGCCGGAGGAGCTTTCCTGCCGGCCTTTCGCTGCACTGCTGCCACTTCGGTTTCCGCTCGAGCTCTCGACACTAGCAGAGCCGGGGACATCACGAGCAAAAATGAAGTAACAGATCAATGCAGGCCTCTGCAGACCCTGGCCGCTCGCCCGTCACGGGACCTAGCGACGCGAGCCCTCTCGCACCGGATGGACGGTTCGGCCGAAGTTACCGGGACCACACCCGGTCCGCGATTTTTGTCCGATCTCCTTGACGGAGATTCGCCTGCCAAGTACCACCGCAAATGTTGGACGGGGTCACTTGTGACTTTGGTCCGGTTCGCGGGGCTCATCGAAAAACTTGGGGGCCAAGGTCCTTCGCTCTGTCGAAGGACAGGAGGTTCTTGTAGATGAAGTCCTTCGAAATGTGGCCGCGGTCTCTCGCGGCCGTAGCCGCTCTCCTGCTGCTCTCGATGCCGTCGACAGGCCAGGCGCAGCTCGTTTCCAAATCCTCCGGCCAGGTCTGGATTTCCAGCGCCAGCGCGTCGGTGACGCCGCCAGATCCCTCCTCCTGTTCTCCCGGACAGGCGTGCCTGGTGGAGATCCTTGCGATCAACATCAGCGGTCACAACTTTGGCACCGTCAAAGGCGACGTGAATCTCGGCGACACGTCCCTGGTGGGAGCCGGTGCGACGATCTCGTGGTCCGACACGAGCATCGGCATCCTGCTTCCGGTCGGATTCACGCGCTTGATGGGAAACCATCTGCTCGAAGTCGTCAGCAACCAGGGCCTGAGCAACTCCGGCACGCCGTACCGGGGCGCGTTCGACCTTGCGATCGGCACCACGCTGATCGGTCCGCAAGGCGCCACCGGTCCGACCGGACCGACCGGACCGAAAGGCAACAACGGCGCCAATGGCCTGAACGGAGCGCCCGGTCAGAACGGCACGAACGGTGCGAACGGCCACGACGGCGTTCCGGGACCTCCGGGATCGAGCGGACCGCCGGGACAGCAGGGCAAGGACGGCCGATCGGCGCACGGTGCTTCGATCAAGTGCGACAAGGTGACGATCGGTACCACGCCGACTGTCATCGCCCAGTCGGCGGCGACCACCGGAGGCGACAAGTACCTCGTCGATGCCAAAGTGAACGTGGCTTATGCGAACGGGCAGGGCGCGGTCAATTGCAGCGTCGATGCGTTCGAAAACGGAACGTCGAAGAATGTCGACACCGGCGACGCCCAGCTCTTCAGCAACCAGCAGAACTCGGCCAAAGGTCCGATTGCGCTCGGCGGCGACTATACGCCGGCGAGCAGCTCGTCGTCGGTCGTCTTCAAGCTGTCGTGTTCGGCGAGCACGTCGCGCGTCGTGCATCACTGCGTGCTGACTACGCAAGGCGTGTTCAACTAGAGCGATGGAAACGAGTCCGGCCCGGAAGCGCGAGCTTCCCGGGCCGGACCCGCCCGTCGCGTGCGCAGACCGGAGAGATATCCCTTCGAACGGCTCGTACGGTGTCCGCGCGCGCGCTCGACGGCCCGCGAAATGAAAACGCTGCCGACGATCGTCGGCAGTAACCACGGCCACGGTGAAGTCAGGCCGGCGTCGCCGTACGCCTGATACCAGTGCACCACCAGGAGTGCGGTCGTCATTGCGATGTATGACCCGCCTTGTCCGATGATGTGCGCGATGAGCCAGCCGTCCCACCGGCGCTTCGCCGCCAGATATCCATAGAACGCGAATGCGTACGAAAAGATCGCGATCGGTGCGAACCACCAGATCCGGCGCCAGTCGAGAACCGACATTGCGAGCGCGCTGAGGCAGACCGCCAGGACCGTCCAGTGGTAAGCCTCTCCCGCGCGCGTATGCCGACCCGGCCGCTTGCGAGCGAACATGGCGAGCGGCCCAAGAAAGAGCGCAACGGTGCCGAGCAGGATGTGAAGGCCTCGAAGTGCTTGGAATGGCGTCATCGGCTGCTATCCTCCTCGCGGGACTTCGATTAGACCCCTCTAATAGACCTAGCAAATTAGACTGTCGCAACAGGTATGCGGCGGTTTGTGCCTCGCCGGAGGGATTCCGATGCCGCAAAAAAGCCTGCTGAACCCAACGGCCGCTTCGCTGCTCGGATTTCTCCACCACGGAGAACGCACCGGGTGGGAACTCGCCGAGGTCGTCGAACAATCGATTGGACAGTTCTGGAATCTGACGCGCAGTCAGGTCTACCGCGAGCTGCGCACGCTCGAGGAGCTCGGCTATGTGGATGCGGGCCAGGAGGGTGCGCGTGCACGCAGGCCGTACGCCATCAATGAATCGGGTCGTCGAGCATTCTCCGAGTGGATATCACGCGAGCCGGCGCCCGAGCTGATCCGTTTTCCACTGCTTCTGACGATGTTCTTCGGTGACAGTCTTCCGCGCGAGCGGCTCGATCGTTTTCTCCGGGCGCACCGCGTGCGACACGAAAGTCGACTCGAAGAATACCGCAACCTCGCGGATGGTTTCGGCGCGAGCCAGGACTTCGTCGCGTTGACGGCACGCTTCGGGCTTTTCTACGAAGAAGCCGTGATGCGCTGGTTCGACTCCCTCCCGTCGTTTGCGGGTGACGCCGGCCCGCGCGCCGACAAGCAAAAAAAGAAGCGGAGCGCAACGAAGACTTAGGTTTACCGAGGCGCAATGCGGCCGATGCGCGTAGCGAAACCGTACGTCACATAGAGCTCGCCGTCGTTGCCTTCGACGATCGACGTGATGCTGTCGAGCGAGCCTTTGCTCACCGGAATCTGCGACAGTGGTATCGCGACCGGATCCGAGGCCTGGCCGTTGCAGTAGCGAAGCGCTCCCAGCTCGGCGCCGCTGAAATCCGCGAACAGATACACGCCTCGCAGTGCAGGAATGGCACTGCCACGATAGACGCGACCGCCCACGATCGACGAATAGTCCGCGAACGGATCATCGCTGCCGGAACGCCGGTCGATCGAAAGGATCGGCGGCGTGTGCGGCGACGGACCGCCGAGCGGTTTGTTGCCGCAGGTTCCCTGCACGGCTCCCTCGAAGGCAGGCCAGCCGAAGTTGAGCCCGGCCGCGTTGCGGTCGGCCGCCGAAATCTCTTCGAACGAATTCTGGCCGACATCTCCGATGTAGAGATCGCCGTTCGCCGCGTCGAAGCCGAATCGAAAGGGGTTGCGAAGACCGTAGTCGTAAACACGAGCGTCGACCGTGAACGGATTGCCGGGTGCGGCAAACGGCGCCGCCGCATCGACGTCGAGTCGCAGGATCTTTCCGAACAACTTGGTCGTGTCCTGCACTGCTCCGGGTTTGGCGCTCTCGCACCCGCCGCCACCGTCTCCCGTACCGGCATACAAATAGCCGTCGGGGCCGAACAGGATCGTTCCGCCATTGTGGTTATCGGCGGATGCCGGCAGCACGACGATGTCGCGAACCTTCGCGGGCGAAGCGAGGTCGGGATCGAACGTGCTTCGGCTCCATTCGACGATCGCATCGGCGTTGATCGGCGCGTACGTGCCGTTGGCGCCGTCGCCGGGCGTAGCCATCGTGAAGAACCGTCCGTTGTGTGCGTAGTCGGGATGGAAGGCTACGGAAAGAAGCCCGCGCTCGCCGAGGTTGCTTCCGATCGACGCGGTGATGTCGAGGAATGCAGGCTCGAGGATCTCGCCGTTGCGGACGATGCGGATGCGCCCGGACTGCTCGACCAGATACCAGTCCGACGAGTCGGGCGGCTGTGCTGCAAACGTGGCGAACCCTGCGGCCGTGGCGTGCACGGCGACGATCTCGAGTGGCGGGATCTGCGGAGTTTCGGCGGAACAGACGGTTGTGGTGGTCGTGGACGTCGTTGCCGTCCCGCATGCCGGACACTCGAGCACCACCGGTTGACCGACAGCCGACTTCAGGTCGATCAACGCATCGGCCGAGTTGACCGAACCGGAATCGTCGACGTCGCAGATGCAGGCAAGGCAGGTTCGACTGCCGACGGCGCTGGCGAGTATGAAGAGCGCGTCCGACGTTACCGGAGTCTGGTTTCCACTTGCCGGCACGCCGCACTCGGGCTCGCTCGCTGCAAGCGCTGCGGCACGGATGGGCAGCAGCATTGCGATCGCAATCAGGCGGGTTACGGCAAGCGCTCGCATCGCCACCCGACAGTAACGCTCGTGAAGCGCGGCCGACAAGACCTCGCCATGCCGCGCATCCGGGTACGCGCCGGTGCGGAAGCTATTCCTTCTTCTTCAGCTGACCGCGGTTGGCTTCGATGAACGCGCGAATCTCGTCCGCACGCGACAGCAGCGTTTCCCACTGCTCGACATAGAGGGTGACTGGAAAACGGCCCATTCCGTAGACCGACAGGCCGCCTTTCTCGGATACCTTCATCGAGAAGCTTCCGGGCCGGGTGGCGCGCTGCTTGAGCGTTTCATTCTCCGCTCGCAATCTCGCGAGCTCCGCTTCGACGTTTTCCTCGGACATAGGGGATCCTCCGTTTTATGTGCCGAGTGTGAGGGCGACACTCCGAGAGATCCAGCGCAGCGAAGTTATAAAGTTTGGTGACGATCCTCTGGATGCATCTCACTCACCCGATCCTCCGGATCCATCTCACCGATCCTCTGGTTCCTTCTCACCGATCCTCCGGATCGAGTATGAGGATCGGAATGTCGCGGGTGGTGCGACCCTGGTAGGCCGCATAGTCGGCATTCATCGCGCAAAGCGCCGGCCAGTAACGGGCTTTCTCATCCGCCGTGCCGCGATGCGCACGCATCTTGAGTTTCTCGGGTCCGATCTCGACTTCGACGTTGGGGTTGGCGGACGCGTTGGCTATCCATTGAGGGTCCGTTGACATTCCTGCCTGCGAACCGACCACGACGAGCCTTTCGCCATCGCGCATGTACACGAGCGGGACGGTCCGTGGCTGGCCGGTCTTGCGGCCGATCGTCGTCAAAAGGAGCATCGGCTCGCCGTGAGTCCACTTGCCGGCGACGCGTCCGCCGCTGACGCGATAGACGAACGTGTTGAGCGCGGCCATCAGGCGAATGAAGAGCTTCGCGACGTGCTCCTGTCTGCGGCTGAACGGTTTAAGCGAGGATTTCTGTGTGGAAGTGCTCATGGTTTCCCTCCGGCGGACGCTGCCTGAATGGTTCTATCAGGAGTTGGACCACCGGAGGGAACGCTCGCGCGGGGATTCAGTAGTGGACGCCGCGATCGAAGCCGCGCAGGTGATCGAATGTGCGTCCGATGCGATCGATGATGAACTCGTGCGGCAACATCAGCCGGCTGCAGATCCGGTCGTCCGAAGTCGTCCCGTCGCTCATGTACGTGCGCGTGACCTGGCATCGCCCGTCGTGGAACACCTCGCGATCGGTGACCACCGGCGTGTAGTGCTCTTCGCGGTAGTATGTCGTCGGTTGTTCCTCGCGATAGGTGCGCGGCTCCTGCTGGTAATAGTCGGGTTCGACGCGCTCCTCGTAGACGTGCGTCTCTGTGCGCGCTGGAGCTTCTTCGACCCACCGCCATTCGGCGAGCGCCGGCGTCGCGGCAGCGGCCACCATTGCGACCGTCGAAATCAGGATCTTCGTGGGATTCATCGAGTCTCCTCCTTCCGAGTCGGAGTTCATCCGCTCTCGCCGGCGTAGACAGCGTCGCGAAGCGGGATGTTCAGTCTGCAAGAATCTTCTAGCGAGCATGGGTGGTTGCGAATCGATGCGGGGCCATCTGGACCGTCGTCGGGAGCCCGCGAACGCGGCGGATCGCCTTTTTCGGCTGGACGGCGCACCATTTTCGTCATATTTTCGCTCCTATGAATGCGAACGCAGTGAAAGGGCGGGGCGCGTTGTCCAATCGTACAGGCCGCTTCGAGTCGGTTTCCGAGGAAGCGTTCGATGACGGCTGGACAGCGGGCATCGAGGACCGTCCGTCGCCGGCGACGCGCATCCTCCCGGACAAGTCGCGAGGCATCATCGCAACCAACGATTCGCCCGACGTTCCATTCGGATCGTCAATCAATCCGTATCGCGGCTGCGAGCACGGCTGCGTTTACTGTTTCGCGCGACCGTCGCATGCGTATCTCGGCATGTCGCCGGGCCTCGACTTCGAGACCCGCATCTTTGCGAAGCACGATGCGCCGGCGCTTCTGCGAAAACATCTGTCCCGTCCGTCGTATCGGCCGCAGGTAATCGCGCTCGGCGCCAACACCGATGCGTATCAGCCGGCGGAGGGCAGGCTTCGCATCACGCGCTCGGTGCTCGAAGTCCTCGCAGAGTTCGCAAACCCCGTTGCGCTGCTGTCGAAGTCCGCGCTCGTCGTACGCGACATCGACATTCTTGCACCGATGGCTTCACAGCGGCTTGCGCAGGTGAGCATCTCTCTGACGACGCTCGATCCGGAGCTGGCGCGTGTGATGGAGCCGCGCGCGAGCACGCCGGCAAGGCGGCTGCAGGCGATCCGCAAACTCTCACAAGCGGGCATCCCCGTCGCCGTGCTGGCTGCACCGATGATTCCGGGCCTCAACGACTGGGAGCTCGAACGGCTGCTCGAAGCCGCCGCCGAAGCTGGTGCGAGCACGGCGTCCTACGTCCTTGTACGGCTGCCCCTGGAGATCGGTGAGCTGTTCACCGAATGGCTGCACGAGCATTTCCCGGATCGCGCGGCGCACGTTCTCGAGCTGATCCGGCAGACCCGCGGCGGAAAGCTCTACCGAAGCGAATTCGGAGTCCGGATGCGCGGTACGGGGCCGTATGCAGACATGCTCGAAAAGCGCTTCGACCTCGCCAGCCGGCGGCTCGGACTGGACGAGCGTGCGTTTCGACTCGATACCACGCGGTTTCGCGTTCCGAGCTCGCACCAGGCTTCCGCCCAGCTTCCGTTGTTCGGCGGCTGACGGCGCGCGACCCACCGTGGCACCCTGCTGGATCGTTCCCGAGAGAGCGCCGGGTCGATCTCGATAGAGGAGGGTCCGGAAACCGTGCTGCGGGCGGAGGCGGCCGACTCGGGACCAGAATCGCTTGCAGCAGCCTCTTCTTCGCCTGGTCGTCGTCGTGTCGGGCGCAGAAACTGGCGCGCGCAAAAGCGAGACTACGCGACCGAGGCGGCAGGCCGAGCGACGAATCGAAAAACCTCGACCAGATAACGGACTTCCATGGTCCTCCCTCGCTCACGCGGCGCGCCCGAAGCGACAGGACGGCCGCGAGAATCGTGCAGCGGTAATACGTGCATTCGCATCATGTCTTGCAGCACTGCAAGGTTCAGTGCGTAAAGCACGGGCGTGCTCCAGAGCACAGCCGGACGGGCTTTCACCCGAAAACCCCCGCTCGTTGTGGGGTTTTTCGCATTCGGCCGTCCGCGTGGCGAGATTGGTACGCAACTTGCCATAGAGACGCTGCCTGCGACGGACGCACAAAAGCACCGCTCGCAAAATGGAGGTCCAACGTGAATCCCGAAACAACGTCTATTTACGAAAGTGGTGTACGCAGTGGAACAGTCGGCGGAATGGTTCGTCCGCCGATGCGGCCGATCAGTGAAAGCTCGCACAAGTTCGATCCGGAGAGGCCGCGGCCGTCGCTGACGCTTCGCGAAAAGTCGGTTCTGCGCCTTGTGTGCGATGGCCTGACCAATCAGGAGATCGCGACCAACCTGACGGTCTCGCGCGAGACCATCAAGTCCGAGCTCAAGAGGATTTTCCGCAAGATCGGCGTCGCCAATCGCACGCAGGCGGCCGTGCTGCTCGTGAAGCAGGGCTGGATCTGATCCGTTCTCAAGCGTGATTTTGTCGCTTCCGGCGGCGCCGAACGTAGGCGCCGCCGGAGGACAATGAGAAAACCAGGACGCGGGATCAGGAGAAAAAGACTTTCCGCCGCCGTCCGTCCCCTTCAAGCGTTCAGTTGTTCGAGCCCGGCCACTTCTCCGGCAGACCGGCGAGCCTGTCATCCTTGTGCGGCACGCACTGCAGCTCGGAGCCCGCGTAGGATGCCGTCAGCGTTCCTTCGTCCTCGGCGTACGACTTAAGGCTCGTCACGCTCTCGTCTCGTGGAACCGCAACCAGGACTTCGTCGGCCTTTGCAGCCTTGCTGCAGTCCGGATCGGCGAGGCCGAAACGGATGTGGTACGCGCGGCCGTCGCCGTTGCTGGCGCGGTCGCTGCGCAGCGCGATCGTCGACGCGTCACCTCCGTTGTCGCAGTCCACGGCATCCTCGAGCTTGGCTCCGTTGCCGGCTACCCGAGGCGCCTCGTCCTGGCGCACGTCGTTGATCGTCACGTCGCACGCCGCTCCGCGGTTGTTCAGTGCGGAGATATGGATCTCGCGGAACTCTTCGCTCGGTGGCCACAGCACGGCGTCGGCGGTTCCATCGAGCTTCGTGTGGACGCCATCCGCGGCCGGAATGGCCATCGTCACGCAGCTGTTCGAGCAGCTCTCGCTTCGTGCAGCAGATGCGGCGCCGAGCGCAGCAACAGTTGCCGCGATCGCAAAGAGTCGTATCGGCATACGTTCCTTCATAAACGGACCTCCACTCCTCCCTCCGGATGGATAAAATCGCGTGCGGCGCTTCCGCGCCGCACGCAATCGCTTCTCTCGTCTGTGGTAGCCCGCAGGCTCCTGACGTCAAGGCGTAAGCGCGCTATTGAATGTGCACGGTGGGGCAGGTGAGGTTCGAGCCATATCGAACCAGCCGAATCGCTCGACCAGTCGGGGAACGCGATTCGATTGCGCGGGCGAACCGCGGTCCGGCCGGGGACGCCGCAGGGGGCGAGAACGATCGGACGTGCGCCCTGCACAACGTCCCATCTCGCACTTCCATCGATTCCCCGTCACACTCGGTCATCCCAGCGCGGCGCCGCCGAACATCAGCCTCATGAAAATCGTACGCATCTTCTTGTGTGCCGCAGTGCTCGGCGCGACCTTCTTTGTTGACGCTCCCGTTCGCGCCCAATCCGATGCGCTGTGGGCCGCCGAAGAGCCGGACCAGGCCGCTGCCGCTCCGATCTCCTACGACCCGCTCAACCAGCCGCGTCTGCTCGAAGACATGCTCGAGCGCTATCGCGAAATCGCGCGCCGCGGCGGCTGGAAGAAAGTCCCCACCGATCTCGTGATGGGCCCGGGGTATTCCTACGACTGCATGCGCATTGCGGCCCTCGAACGCCGGCTGGTCGCCGAAGGCTATCTCGAACATCAAAGCGCTCCTCCTCCTCCGCCGCCGCTACCGC
Source organism: Candidatus Limnocylindrales bacterium (assembly GCA_035571835.1). Classification (NCBI taxonomy): domain Bacteria; kingdom Bacillati; phylum Chloroflexota; class Candidatus Limnocylindria; order Candidatus Limnocylindrales; species Candidatus Limnocylindrales bacterium. The sequence goes on from DATNBU010000010.1 coordinate 101,547, forward strand.
CGGGACAACGCCCCGTGCCTCCCGGCAAGCAACCGCCGCCGCGCCCGCAGGTGATGGGAATGGCCGGACCGTGCCGTTACGGTCCGGAGCTGACGGCAGCCGTGCGTGCCTATCAGCACGACCGCAAGGTGCTTGGCTTCGGCCAGGTCGGCAAGCTGACGATGGCTCAGCTCAACCGGCCCGTCGGCGAGATCATCAACGTCCTCGAGCACGACATTGCGCGATGGAGAAGCGTATCGCTCGACCGTTCGGGTTCGTTCATCCTCGTCAACATTCCGTACTTCGAGCTCGGCGTTTTCGAGAACGACCGCGAGGTGCTGCGGATGCCGGTCGTCGTCGGGCAGCCGACGTGGCAGACGCCGCAATTCAGCGACGAGCTCGAATACATCATTCTCAATCCGGACTGGGGGATTCCCGAGAAGATCGCGAAGCAGGAGTACTGGCCTTCCGGACGCCGCAATCCCGAATGGCTTCGTCGCCAGGGAATCGTGGCGAGCGGAGAGAGTCTCCGCCAGAAGCCGGGGCCGAACAATCCGCTCGGACGAATCAAGTTCGTCATGCCCAACGAATACGACGTCTACCTGCACGACACTCCCGCAAAGGGAGCGTTCAACGCGGCGGTGCGCGCGCTGAGTCATGGATGCGTGCGTCTCGGCCGTCCGATGGACCTTGCGCACTACCTGCTGGGCGATCAGCCGCAGTGGAATCCGCGCCGCCTCGACGCAGCGATCGGCACCGGCGAGACGCAGCACATCAACCTTACGCACCACATGCCCGTGCACATCATTTACTCGACATCGCGAGTCAACGAGCAGGGCCGCCTCGAGCTGCGGCCGGACGTGTACGGGAAGAACGCTGCGGCCGAGCGCGCGCGGCCGCCGAGCGACGAAAGCCTCGAAGCCTGGCCGTAGTGGTTGCCTCGCCGGTCTAGCGCGCGACCGGTTCGTTGATCATCGCCTCGAAGCTTGCGACATCGCGTCGCAGCGCGGCGATCTGATCGGCGGTCAGCGATCGCCGCACGGTGCCGTGATAGTCGAGCGGATCGAGCGTCTTCGTGTCGCGGTCCAGCTGATAGTGCAGGTGCGGAGCGGTGGTGTGCCCGGTGTTCCCCGTCAGCGCGATCACCTGGCCCGCGCTGACGCGCTGACCCTCGGTCACCTTGTTCTCGGAAAGATGCAGGAACTTGGCGAGCACGCCGTCGTCGTAACGGACCTCGACGCAGTTGCCGTTCGCGCCCCAGTTCCAGTTCGTGCGCGTGACCGTGCCGGCACGCGGCGCATGCACTTCGGTCCCGAGCGGCGTCTTGAAATCCATTCCCTTGTGCGTCGGCCGGTCCTTCAGAAGGCTGGTGATCTGCTCGTAATCCTCGAGCGGTCCGCCCTGAAGACGAAGCGGCGCCTCGGTTCCGTCCAGGTGCCAGTAGCTCGGGAAATGGTCGCCCGGCGCCTGCCAGCGATACGCCGCCACGTTGCGACCGAGCTTGCTCGACTGGAGGCTGGCGGCGGCGATCTCCGGCAGCCCATCCGTTCCCTTGCGCCACGCGACCACGATCGAGTCGGTTTTCTGCAGATCCCGCCGGAGATCGAGGTCCCACACGAAGAGGCGGGTATAGACGCTGGCCAGCGCATCCCCGTCCTCACCGGCGTTGAGCTGGAACGTACGCGCCAGCGACCCCTCGACGCGGCCCCGCACGACCGTCCAGCCGACGCTCCGGGAGGCAATCGTCATCGGCTGGGCGGAGGCGGGTTGCGAGCCTGTGGCCGGATTGGCGTCGGGTGCCGCGACCGCTGCCGCGGGCACATCGCCCGGAGCGCCAGCGGTCTCGGCAGGGGCGCTGACGGCAGGGACGGCTTTGGTCTCGTCGGAGGAGCGGTGACGCACCAGAATCACGACGTTGACGGCCAGCGAGAGTGCGAGCAGCGCGTAGAGAAGGGAAGGAGTTCGAACGGGAAGATTCATCATGGGCAGAGCCTCTCTGCACAGGATGCCGTCTGATGGGCCGGCGGGGAAATCTTGCGAGCGTCCGAATGGAGAAAAAGGCACAGGGCGGCCGGGCCGGGGAGGGCCGGCGGCCCTGTGGCCGTGGACTTCGCGGTAGCGGTCTAGGCCGCGGAGGACGACGACGAGGACGAAGAAGACGACGACCGCCGCCGCCGGCGACGCCTCGGCGCGGCCTGCCCGCCGGGCGTGCGCGCGTGATGCCGCGGCGCTTCGCTTGCGGCCGCTCTCGTCGTGAACCCTTCGACGTCACTGCGAGGCAGCGTCAGGCCGAGCGCGCGCTCGATGTCGCGCATGCGCTCTTCCTCGTCGGGAGAGACGAACGTGATCACGTCACCGGTTGCGCCGGCACGCGCCGTACGACCGGCGCGGTGAATGTAGTCTTCCGAAGAATGCGGCACATCGAAGTTGATCACGTGCGAGATGCCGCTCACGTCGAGGCCGCGCGCGGCGACATCGGTCGCGATCAGCACCGGGAAGCGCCCGCTGCGAAATCCTTCGAGCGCGGCGATACGGTCCTCCTGGCTGCGATCGGAGTGAATGCTCGTCGCGCGCGCACCACCGCGCGTGACCGCACGCGCAAGACGATCCGCGTCGATTTTGCGACGCACGAAGACCAGGACCGAGTCCATGCCCTCGCGACGCAGCAGCGTCGACAGCAGCGGCGCCTTTTTCTCCTGGGCAACGGTGCACACGCTCTGCACGATCGCGAGCGCCGGGCCTTGCCGGTCGACGGTCACGGTGACCGGATCGCGCAGGATCTCTCCGGCGAGCTTGCGGATGACCGGAGACATCGTCGCAGAGAACAGCAGCGTCTGGCGCGGATTGGGAAGCACGGCGAGGATGCGCTGGATGTCGGGAAGAAATCCCATGTCGAGCATGCGGTCGGCCTCGTCGAGCACCACGAACTCGACGGCGCCGAGATCGACGTAATTGAATCGCATGTGATCGAGTAGGCGTCCCGGAGTGGCCACGACCATCGCGGCTCCGGCACGAAGCGCGCGTTCCTGCGGCCCCATGTCGACTCCACCGACGACGGCGGCGGCACTCAGGCCAAGGTGATAGCCGAGCGCCTGCGCCTGTTCGTCGATCTGCAGCGCGAGCTCCCGCGTAGGAGACAGGATGAGGGCGCGGCAGCGCCCGGCCTCTCCGGCATGAAGGAGCTGCAGCAGCGGCAGCATGAATGCGGCGGTCTTTCCGGTGCCGGTCGCGGCGCAGGCAATCAGATCCTGTCCCGCGAGCACGACGGGAATGGCCTGCTCCTGGATCGGAGTCGGCTCGGTGTAGCCCATGTCGGCGACGGCATCGACGAGGGCGGGCAGAAGGTTGAGATCGTTCATCGTTGTTTTCATCGTATTCCAGGCCGGACGACCCTGATTTTCGCTCCGCGGAGGCTCGCGCAATGCGGCCTCGCTCGAAGGGTCAGGTCCAATGCTTCGGGGATTTGCCCTGAGGGCGTGAAGAGGCGCCGTGTCGGCCCGCCAGTTATCGCGGATTCGACGGAAGAATTCCACCTGTCGGCGCGTGGGGCCCGCCGGTCGGCTCAACGCATCGGCATTGCGCTCGCGCTGCCGCTGGAATCGGCGGCATCGCTTCGAAACGATCCGCTCCACGTCCCCGTATCCGGCGACCAGCTCAGAACGAAGGTGCCGCCGGTCGTTCGCCGCGTCCCGTGCTCGCGGAAGCGCAGCGCGATCTCGCGGCCGCGAACCTCGCCGTCGAGAACGATGGCCGTGCGACCGGTGCCGGCGAGCGCCCTGCCGTTCTCCGTCCATTTCTGCCCGCGACCGACGATCCGGTCGCCTTCCTGGTCGAGCAGCACGCGGTAGCCGAGACGAAGTCCGCGAAACGCGGCGAGCGAAGTGTTGTCGATGCGGGTCCACAGGCTCCACCAGCCGCTGAGGTCGCCGGATGCATGACGAACGTTCTCGCCGCGGCCTGGCTCGCCGTCGCTGAAACCCTCGTTGAGTTTCTCGCCGCGATCCGGGCGATGGTCGCTGTGCGCGAGCTCGACGCGCTCGCCGTCGGCTCTTCCGGTCGCGGCTGGAGTTGGTCCTGCGCGATCGTATGGCACAGCGGCGGCGCGTTCGCCTCTGGCGAATTGCGTCCAGACATTCGCGACGCGCGCGAAGATTCCCTGGTCCCGTCGATCTCCGCCGGGCAGCGAAACGTAGAACGCATCCTGCGGCGGCGACTCGCGACCCGGACAGTACGCGGCCGGTTCGCGTCCCGTCATGTACAGCTCGTGCTGCGCGGTTCGCGATGGATCGCATCCGCGGCGCACGAGCAGCCCGCTCGCCGGATCGGTCAGGTATTCGCGCACGCCGGACGGCGGCTCCTGCCGGGCCGGGATCGGCCGGTTCTGGTAGATGCGATCCATCAGCCGCGCGAATACCGGCGCCGCCAGCCGGCCCGCGGTCGCTTCGTCGACGATCGGTCTCGGCTGATCGAAGCCGATCCATATGCCGGCAACGATCTCGGGCGTATAGCCGATGAACCACGCATCGGTGACGTCGTTCGTCGTCCCCGTTTTGCCGGCGACGGGAAGCGCGACATTCTTTGGCATCGCGCCGCGGCCGGTGCCGCGGCGCACGGCGTCCGAGAGCACGTCGCTGATAAGGAACGCGACAGCCGGGTCGATCAGTCGTCGGCGCACGACGTGCGACGTCCAGACGTCTTCGCCGGCGGAGTCTTCGACGTGCTCGATCAGGCGCGGCCGCACCAGCATGCCGCCAGTCGGAAAAGCGCTGTACGCGGCGGTCAGCATCTCGGGAGAAACGGTAACCGAGCCGAGCGCGATCGCCGGGCCCGCAGCAACGTCCTCGAAGCCGGCGCGCCTGGCGAGCGATGCGATGTCGTCGAACCCGACGGCCTGCGCGAGCCGTACGGTCGCCAGGTTGTTCGACTCGACGAGCGCATCGCGAACGCTGAGCGAGCCTGCCGACCGGCCGGCCACGTTGTGCGGCTTCCAGGTTTTTCCGCCTGGCAGCGCGACCGTCAGCGGCGCATCCGTGAGCCGCTGCGAAAGCGCGAAGCCTTTGTCGAGCGCGACGGAATAGACGAACGGCTTGATCGCGCTGCCCGGCTGCCTCTGTCCGTGCGCTGCGCGATCGAAGCGCGATTGCGAAAAATCGCGGCCTCCGACCCACGCCAGCACGTTGCCGGTGTTTGCGTCCAGCACGACCACGGCACCCTGAAGATACGGCGTCTGGTCGCCGTTCGGCCTGCCGCCAGCCTTGTAGGCCGGTCCGTCGAACTCTCCGTAGCGGCCCGATTCGATGCTGCGAAGCTGCGCGTTCAGCTCCTCTTCGGCCGCGCGCTGCACGCGCGAATCGATGGTCGTGAAGATGCGCCGCGGTCCCGAATAAAGGTCCTCGCCGAGCTCGGCTTCGAGGGTTCGACGGATCTGCTCGACGGCATACGGGGCAAGGCCCGCTTCGAGCACCGCCTGGTGCGGCCGCGCCGACACCGACAACGGCGCGCGCAGCGCAAGCTCGAGATGCTCGCGCGTGATCCTGCCCTGCTCCTGCATCAAATGGAGAACCAGGTCGCGACGGCGGCGCGCGGCTTTGGGATGCCGGCGCGGATCGTAGAAACCCGGCGAGCGTGCGAGCGCAGCCAGCATGGCGGCCTGCTCGAGCGTGAGCCGTGTCGCGTCGACGCCGAAGTACTCGCGTGACGCCGTGCCGATCCCGCGCACGGCGTTGCCGAGATAAACGTGATTGAGGAACAGCTCGAGGATTTCGTTTTTCGAATATGTGTTCTCGATGGCGCGCGCTACGCGGATCTCCAGCAGCTTGCGACGAAGCGTGCGGCGCTCGACCGGAAGCCGGTTGGGAAACACGCTGCGCGCGAGTTGCATCGAGATCGTGCTGAAGCCCTGGCGGATGCTGCCGCTTCGCAGGTTTGCGACGATCGCGCCGCCGACGCGCCGCAGGTCGACCCCGTGATGCTCGAAGAAGCGCTTGTCCTCGATCGCAAGGAACGCGCCCGCCACGTACTCCGGACAATCCGCGAGCCGCACGAGGCGGGCGTGCGACGGCGCAAGGTCGGCGAACACTTCGCCGCGGACATCGACGAGCACCGGCGCTCCGCCGGGCTGCAGCGAAGCAAGGCCCGCGACATCGGGGCAGCCCCCGAAGCCGCACGTCTGCCAGCCGATTGCAGCAACGACGAAAACGAGCAGTGCCGTTGCGGCCGCGGCAATCGCCAGCATGCGAAGCATGGAGGAGCCGAGCAGCGACTCGCGAAAGCTGCGGCCCCTGTTCGCACCGTCGTACGGGAAATCCGGCATCGACGAGCGTCAGTGTGAGCCGACATCGCGCGCGCTGTCGATGCCTGCCGGCGAGCAGGTCAAAGTTTCGCGCCGTCGGGGCGCAACCCACGCAGGGGATGCGCTACGAAGGCTGCGGTAAAACGCTTATGCGAAGCGCAGGAAGTGGCGCCTCGCGAAGTGCGCGAGCACCGGTGGATGCAGCGAGTGAAGGAAATTCTGCTCGACCATGCATGGCGAGTAGCACGCAACGCAGGGATGGTCGTGCAGCGCGCGCCATGCCGCGGCTACGCCGCCGGTTGCCGCGTTGCCCCCGACGATGCGCTGAAACGTCATCGTGCACGGAAAGACCGCGCCATCCGCATCGATGCTGATGTAGGCGCGCCCCGCATGGCACGTCGGGCCGTCGCGGCGGCGCGGATCTTCGGGCGGGATCTGGTCGGCCTCGAGGCGATCGCGCCCGTAGTCGCCCCAGCTGGCTGCATAGCGATACGTCTGCGGAGAGAACAGAAGACGCGGATTGGTGCGCGCGACCTCCGCGAGCCGCCCGCACAGCCGCCCGATCGCTTCGTCGTCGTCCTTGACCTTCGCGGCATCGTTCCACAGGTCCGGCGCGCCCGAGCGCATGATGTTGATCGTAAGACAGAGGTCGTGTCGTTCGGTGAATGCGAGAAGCTCGTCGAGATGAGGCGCTGTCACCGCCGACAACACGGCGTTCAGCTTGACCGGCAGATGGTGAACACGCGCGGCTTCGATGGCGGATTCGACAGCGGCAAAGACGCCCTTGCCGCGCACATCGTCGTTGGCCGGGCCCGGCGCATCGAGGCTGAGGACCAGCGTATCGACCTCGCGCAGCGAATCGATGCGGTGCGGGACCAGCAGCCCGTTCGACGTAACGACCGTGCTCATGCCGTGCGAGCGTGCGCTCGCGATGAGCTCGGCGAGATCGGCACGCAGCAGCGGCTCTCCGCCGAGAAACGTCAGCCGTCGGCAACCGAGACCGGCGAGCTCGCCGATGATGCCCGTCCACTGCGCGGTGGTAAGCTCGGGAGTACGGCGCAGCGGCGAGCTGCAGTAGATGCAGCGCAGGTTGCAGCGCTGGGTCACAAAGAGATTGGCGCCGACCAGAGCCGGCCGGCCGCGTAGGCGCGCGCCGATCACCTGCATTGCCGCAAGCGCGGCACGCGGGGCCTTTGCGACGGTCATCGTAGCCCCGGCGCCTCGTGACCGCTCGCCGCCACGTACTCGCGGTAGCCGCCGTTGTAGACGACCGGACCATCCGGTCCGAGCTCGAGAATGCGTGTGGACAGGTCGGCAAGAAAGCGCCGGTCGTGCGAGACGAACAGCATCGTGCCTTCGTAGCCGGCCAGTGCGCGCACGAGCATGTCTTTGGTTGCCATGTCGAGGTGGTTGGTCGGCTCGTCGAGCACGAGGAAATTCGGCCGGTCGTAGAGAATGCGCGCGAGCACGAGGCGCGCCTTTTCTCCGCCAGACAGGATCCGGCACGGTTTGGCGATATCGTCGCCGGGGAATCCGAAGCATCCGGCGAGCGTGCGCAGCGTAGCGCCGTTGGCCAGCGGGAACGACTCTTCGAGAGTCTGGAGCACGCTCGAGTCGGGCCTTAACACTTCCATCGCGTGCTGCGCGAAGTAGCCGAGGCGGACGTTGGCGCCGAGCTTTACGCTTCCTGCATCCGGCGCGCTCTCGCCGGCCACTAGCCGCAGCAGCGTGGATTTGCCGGCGCCGTTTACGCCCATGACGGCCCATCGCTCGCCGCGGCGAATCGTCAGGTCGAGCCCGTCGTAGATGATTCTCGTGCCGTAGCGCTTGCCGAGCCCTTCGATGCGAACCACGTCGTCGCCCGAGCGCGGGTAGGGCGGGAAATCGAAGCTCTGCGCCACGCGCTTCTTCGGCGGCTCGACCTTTTCGATCTTGTCGAGCTGCTTGACGCGCGACTGGACCTGCGAAGCCTTGGCCGCCTGCGCCTTGAAGCGCTCGATGAAGCGCATCTCCTTGGCGAGCTTGGCCTGCTGGCGCGCGTACGCGGCCTCGGCCTGAAGCTCGGCCTGGGCCCGCTGGCTCTCGTAGAAATCGTAGTTGCCCGAGTACGAGGTCAGCTCGCCCTCGTCGATCTCGAGGATGCGGCCCACCACGCGGTTCAGGAATTCGCGATCGTGCGAGGTCATCAGGAGCGCGCCGTCGAAGCGTTCGAGGAAGTGCTCGAGCCAGATGAGAGACTCGATGTCGAGATGGTTCGACGGTTCGTCGAGCAAGAGCGCGCTCGGCTCCATCAGCAGCACGCGAGCGAGGCCGACGCGCATCTTCCAGCCGCCCGAGAGGTGCCCGACGTCGCCGTCCATGACGTCGTCGGAGAAGCCGAGGCCTGCGAGGACTTCGCGCGCGCGTGCCTCGAGCTCGTAGCCGCCGAGGTCTTCGAAGCGCGACTGCACTTCGCCGTAGCGCGCGATGATGCGGTCCATGTCGCCGGCGCGCGCCGGATCGGACATGGCCTCTTCGAGCTGCCGGAGCTCAGCGGCGACGTCCGAGACGGCGCCGGCGCCCGCCATCACCTCGGTGACCACCGAGCGACCCGACATCTCGCCGACGTCCTGGCTGAAGTGGCCGATCGTGACGCCGCGGTCGATCGAGATCTGCCCGTCGTCGGGCGCCTCTTCGCGGGTGATCATGCGGAACACCGTCGATTTGCCGGCGCCGTTGGGCCCGACGAGACCGACCTTTTCGCCGCGATGAATCGCGGCGCCGGTCTCCATGAACAGGATCTGGCGGCCGTACTGCTTGGTGATCTGGTCGAGGCGGATCATGGGAATCGGTCCGTCTAGCGCGAATGCGGTGAACACTCCATGCGCCGGACGGCCGGTTCCGATGCCGCGGTCAGTGCCGCCTCGTTGCGGCGCTTACTTCTTGCGCGCTTTGGCCGACTTGGCGCCCGAAGTCTTGCCGGTCTTTGCCGTCTTGGCCCGCGATCGCCCGGCGGCCGGCCTGGCGGTGCGTTTCTTCGATGCGGCTCCGCGCGCGGCTACCGATTGCGGACGCGACTTTCCGATTCCGGCTGTCACGCGACTCGCCGCCGCCGCCAGCATCTTGCCGGCGGCCGGAAGCCAGCCTTCGTTCTGCGCTTCGAGCTCGCGCTTGCGCTCGAGCATCTGTGTGCCGAGCTCGAGGAGCTCGCTGGCCTCCATCGCGCGGCGCGCCCGCGAAAACATTTCGGTCTCTTCTTCGCGCGCGTGATGCTCGACGACTTCCTTGAGCACCTTCGCCTTTGCAGAGAAAACCTCCGACTCCACGTCGCTGGCTTTGATCTCGGTCAGCACGAAGTCGGCAACGTGGTGCTCCTCGAGCGCTTCCTGATAGAGCTTGGCGTCTTCCTTTCTCGTCACTGCAGCTTTGTACGCCGGATAGAAGATCTCCTCCTCGATGGTGGTATGGATCTTGATCTCCTGCTCGATTCGAGCGAGCAGCTCCTCGCGCGTATCGCTTGCGCGCTCGGTGGTCTTCTCGAGCTTGTCGAGGAGCGCGCGCACTTTCCTGTGATCGTCTTTCAGTAACGCAATTGCGTCAGTCCGGTTTTTTTGTGTGGGCATGGGGGTCTCCGTTTGCCTGGGCCAAGGCCGTCAGAATTCGGCGTGGTGTCTGGTGAAGCAGGAGCATGGACGCGAAACGCGAACAGAAACAGGTCGGTTTGGCGCGCCTGCACCGGCAGAGCGCGATTTGTGCGCGATTCAGTGCACGTGCGGGTGTCTCGTCGAACTCGCGCGACGATCCGCCCGTTGCCATTCGAGGTTGGTACGGGGTCGATTCCGCGTAGTGTGGCCTCGTGAGCGAAGAAGATCTGCAGCCCGAACGGGCAATGACCGATGAGAGTCTCGCGGTCGAACGTTCGAAGACGGATGTCGCCTTTGCCGAGAAAGCCGCCATCGAGCGTACCGCGGACGCGCTCGTCGAACGTGCGCGCAAGCAAGCCGATGAAGTTCTGACCACCGCCCGCGCCGAGGCCGACGAGAAGCTCCAGCATTCGCGCACGTCCGATGAGGCCGTCCTCGCGGACGAGCGCGCGAAAGAAGATCAGGTTCTCGAGAACATGCGACACATGGCCGACCTCGTCCTTCGCAGGGAGCGGGAAGTCCATGCGCGTGTCCTCGCCCGTCTGATTCCGCTGGAGCGGAACAAGACCGACCAGCACCTTCTGCTCGAGCGCGCACGCGCCGACACCGAGCTTGCCAATCGCGACGATTTTCTCGGAATGGTGAGCCACGATCTTCGCGACCTGCTGGCCGGAATCGTCCTGAGCTCGGCCTGGATCGAGGAAAAAATCGGCACCGCGGAGCACGACAGGGACACCCGTGTCGCGGTCGAGCGCATTCAGCGATCCGCCGCGCGCATGGAACGGCTCATCGGAGATCTGGTCGACATTGCAGGTATCGACGCCGGAAAGCTGGCCATCGTCGCGACGCAAGGCAGCGCGTCGGATGTCGTCTTCGACGCGATCCGGACCTGGGAGCCTCAGGCGCTCGCAAAAGGGGTTACGCTCGAAGCATCCGTGCCAGGCCCGGTTTCGGCCGCGTTCGACCACGAGCGGATCCTTCAGGTTCTCGGAAACCTCATTACGAACGCGATCAAGTTCAGCCCCCACGGGGCCAGCGTGGTGGTGGGCGTAAACGACGAGGGCGGAGAAGTCCGCTTCTCGGTCCGCGATTCCGGAGTCGGCATCGACCAGGACAAGCTCGAAGCCATCTTCGAGCGCTTCTGGCAGGTCGGCAAAAACGATCGCCGCGGGCTTGGACTCGGCCTGTACATTTCCCAGTGTCTGGTCGAGGCCCATGGCGGAAGGATCTGGGTAGAGAGCGAGCCCGGCGCGGGCAGCACGTTCTTCTTCACTGTCGCAGGCGCCAGCCCGTCGCCGGCGAGCCGATAGCGGCTTGTCTCGGCAGGCAATACCCGCGTAACGTCACCGGACCTGCCAGCGGCGGTTCGCCCATGGCTCGTCGAAAAACGGAATGCGCGACCGCGCTGCGACAGGATAACGAAATGAACGCCGCCATGACCCGCGTCGCATTGCTGATGTTCGTCAGCGTGTTCTCTGTTGCCGAGCCCGCAGCGGCGGCGATCAGCGCGGTCTGGGCGAACGAAGGGGGCGACAAGGTCACGCAGGGTGAGCTGCGCGTCGGCGCGCCGAACGGGCGCCCGGTCCTCAGCCGCGCATGGGACGGCACGACGATCTCGATCTTCGGCGCGCGCAACGAAGTCGTAAGCTTCAATCTCGTGCTCGAGGCCGCCACGCAGGCGGCGACAGGCGTGCACGTCTCGTTCGACACGCTCACCGGGCCGGGCGGCGCGGTCATTCATTCCGCCGCGGTCAGCGGCAACGGCGTCTTCGAGTGGGTCGGCCGGCCGATCGAGCTCTTCTACGTCCGCTACCTGCAGATCAAGGGGCTTACCCGCAACGCGTACGAGAACTACTACGACGAGCGTCACGTGCCCGAGCGCCTGCGCCGGCCGTGGACGGGCGCCGGCGTAGCGGCGCCCGGCTCGACGTGGCAAAGCCGTCCCGACCACGATGCGTTCTATCCGGATATTGCCGTGCCGATGGAGCTGGTTCCGACATTCGATATCGCCGCGGGACACAACCAGAGCGTGTGGGCCGACATCTACATTCCGAAGAGCGCGCTGCCCGGCGTGTATACCGGGCAGGTCACGGTGGAGGAGACCGGCGGCTCACGCACGATTCCGGTCGCGCTGACGGTCCTCGGCTTCTCGCTGCCCGACGACCCGAGCGCGAAGACGATGCTCTACTACTCGGCCGGGAACGTGAACGAGCGCTATCTCGGCCAGACGTGGATCGAAGGCGCCGCCGAAGCGCGCGCGAAGCTCATCCAGGATCGGCATTTCCTCATCGCGCACCGTCACAAGATCTCGATGATCGGCGACTCCACCGGCATCGCCGGCGACGCGACCACCGAGGACCGGCCCGGCTCGAGCTTCATCGCACGGCTGCAGGGGGGCTTCTTCAGCGCGGCCAATGGCTACGACGGCCCCGGCGCCAACGTCGGCAACGGCGTGTACTCCATCCAGACCTACGGGATCCCGCGTTCGTGGATGCACAGGCGAGACCTGTGGCAGCACGCCGACAACTGGGTCAGCTGGTTCGACGCCAATGCACCGGCAACCGACTACTTCCTCTATCTGATCGACGAGACCCGTCACTATCCGCGCGTCGAACGCTGGTCGCGATGGCTCAAGAGTGACCTCGGTCCCGGCCAGGCGCTTCCGTCGATGGCAACCATCCCGCTTCCGAAAGCTGTCGAGCGCGCGCCGAGTCTCGACGTCGTCGCGTCCGCGGCGGGCCTCGGAATCACCGAGCAGTGGGATGCTCCGGCCGCCGATTATTCGCACGACCCGACGCGGCGCTTCTTTCTCTACAACGGCAGCCGGCCTGCAGCCGGGACGTTCGTCACCGACGACGACGGCGTAGCTCCGCGCGTCAACGCGTGGATCCAGTACAAGGAAGCCGCCAATCGCTGGTTCTACTGGGAGTCGACCTACTACAACGACTTCCAGGGCGAATCCGGCAAGATGAACCTGTTCGAGAGCGCGCACACGTTCGGCGCCGCTTCCGGCAGCGATGCGGTGCAGGGCCAGACCGGGCGCAGCTATTCGAACGGTGACGGCGTGCTGTTCTATCCGGGGACGGACACTCTGTTCCCCGCCGATTCGTACGGCGTCGACGGGCCGTTCGCGAGCCTGCGCATGAAGCAGTGGCGTCGCGGGCTCCAGGACTACGAGTATCTGACGCTTGCCGCGCAGGTCGATCCGGTCGCAGTCGCCAACATCGTCGTGTCGGCCATTCCAAAAGTGGTCTGGGAAGTCGGCGTCGATAATCCGAGGGATCCCACTTACGTACACTCGGACATCAGCTGGTCGACCGATCCCGACGACTGGGAGGCCGCACGCGCCGAGCTCGCCGGGATCATTTCGACGAGTCCCTAGAGACTGCTGCCGGGAAGCGCAGCTCGTGCGGTCTGCGCCGACGAGGGCATGTCGCCGGGTCGAGCCGTCATGCGCGGCAGTCGAACCACGAACTCGCTGCCCTTGCCCTTGCCCTCGCTGTGCGCCTCGACGCGCCCGCCGTGCATCTCGACGAGACGCTTGACGATCGTAAGGCCGATGCCGAGGCCGGATTGCGACTTCGCGAGCGACCCGTCGACCTGGGTGAACAACTCGAAGACCTGCGCCAGCATCGGCGCCGGAATGCCGATGCCGTTATCCTGCACGCGAATGACGGCCTCCTCCGCAGAAGCCTCCACGACGAGCCGCACGAGGCCGCCGCGCGGCGTATACCTGGCGGCGTTGTTGAGCAGGTTCGCGATCACCTGCGACATCCGCGTGAAGTCCGCGTCCAGCACGATCGTGTCGTCGGGCAGCTCTACGACCAGCCGGTGGCCGGCTTCCTCGATCAGCGGGCGGCTGGTCTCGAGCGCGCTTCGCACCACGTCCGACAGCTCGATCGGCTCGGTGCGAAGCTCGATCTTGCCGCGGCTGATGCGGCTGACGTCGAGCAGATCGTCGACCAGCCGCACCATCTGGGCGAGCTGGCGATCCATCATCGCGAGCACCAGCGAGCTCTTGTCGGAGTCTGCCGGAGCGAGCTTCAGCACTTCGATTCCGTTGCGGATCGGTGCGAGCGGATTGCGCAGCTCGTGTGCGAGCGTGGCAAGGAATTCGTCCTTGCGACGGTCGGCTTCGCGAAGAGCGTGTTCGAACTGCTTGCGGTCGGTGATGTCCTGGATGACGGTCAGCGCGCAGGGCTCGCCGCCCACATCGATGGTCTCCGCGGAAAGCAGGCCGGTGATCTCGCGGCCGTTGCGCATGCGGAACGTGTATTCGCGGTTGCGCAGGCGTCCCTCGGCTTCGACGGCTGCCAGCTCTTCTTCACGATCTCCCGGCTTTGCCCATACGCCGAGCTCCGTGGTGGTTTTCCCGATCGCTTCCGCGCGCGAGTAGCCGGTGATTTCGACGAACGTGTCGTTGACTTCGAGCAGCTTGCCGGTGACCAGCGACGAGATCGTCAGGCTGAGCGGACTCGCATTGAAGGCCTTCGAGAAACGCTGCTCGCTCTCGCGAAGTGCGATCTCGGCGCGCTTTCGCTCGGTGACGTCGAGTGTGGCCCCGGTCATCCGCACGGGGCGGCCGTCGACGCGCACCACTTTACCGGTGGTAAAGAGCCACAGGATTTTTCCATCCGCCCGCAGCGCGCGGTATTCGATCTCGGTCGGCGCGTTCTCCTCGCGCAGTGCTCGTGCGATCGACGCGCGGACCGACTCGCGGTCGTCGGGATGAATACGTGCTTCGAATGCTTCGATGTTGAGCTCGGTCTGGCCGGGCTCGATTCCGTAAATGGTGTAGAGCGACTCGCTCCACGAAATATGGTTGGCGACGATGTCCCAGTCCCAGATGCCGATCTTTCCTGTCTGGGTGGCCAGGCGAAAGCGCTCGTCGTTGTCGCGCAGTGCCCGTTCAGCTGCAGCGGCCGGTTGCGCCTGCGGCTTGCTCATTCGGCAGAGGGTAACCAAATCCGCATGGGTAGGGAACTCATGGAATGCGGCGCGATCGGGTAGCGCTCAGCGACGCTCGTGGACGCCGATGATGCCGGTGCGGATCGCATAGACCGTAAGCTCGACGCGATCTTGGATCCCGAGCTTCTGAAAGACGTTGTTCAGGTGGGTCTTGACCGTCTGCTCGCTGATGAACAGGCGCTTGGCCACCTCGGCATTGCGCAGGCCGAGCGCCACGTTGCGCACGATTTCCTTTTCGCGCGGCGACAGCGGGCTCAGCGACGGATCCCGCAGCTGGGACGCAAGCTCGCCCTGGACGTTCGGCGGCAGCCAGTAGTCCCCCGCCGAAACGCTTTTGATGGCGTCCATCAGCGTCTCGACCGCGAAGCGCTTGAGGACGACGGCGCGCGCACCGAGCCGGATCGCCGCCAGCGCGTCGCCAACGAACTCGCTCGCGGTCACGACGATCACCGAGAGCTTCTGCGAGAGCGGCTCGATGTCGGTCAGCGAGCTGCGCTCGAGTTGAAGGTCGAGCAGCAGGATGTCGGCCGGAGTGCTGTCGACCAGAGCGGACAGTCCTTCGATGCTGCTCGCTTCGGCGGCGATGCTGACGTCGGGCTCGTGCCGGAGAAGGGCCTTGAGGCCTTCGCGGAACATGGCGTGATCGTCGGCGAGGATGAGTCGGATCGGCACGGTGTCGGCCTCACGCCTGCGGAATCAGGATCTGCATGTGGGAGCCCGGCAGGTCGCTGCCGCCGAGCGCAATCTGGCCGCCGATCTCGCTGACGCGAGAAGCGATCGACCATGGAGGGGACTGGGTCGTGAGTCCTACGCCGTCGTCGTCGATCGAGATGCGAACGAACCCGCCGTCGGTCGACACGTCGATCCGCGCCGATGCAGCGGCCGCGTGGCGCCGGACATTGCTGAGGCCTTCGCGCGCGATCTGCAGGATGTGATCGATCAGGTCGATCGAGCCGTCGACGCGCACGTTCAGCGAGAAGCGCGTGCCGGGCGCCGCTGCGGCTGCCGCTGGTGAGGACGGAGGAATGCCCGCGAGGGTCGACATGTACGAGCGCAGCTCATCGTACTCGCGGTTGACGCTCGTCTGCAGCTCGGTCAGCTCCGCCAGTGCATCGGCGGAATCGTTGCGGCGCAGCAGCCGCCGGCAGCCCTCGATGCGAAGCGTGATGCCGGCCAATGCCTGCGCAAACCCGTCGTGAAGATCGCGTGCGATCAGATGGCGCTGCTGCGCCGCCTCTGCGATCCGCAGCGCCTGCTGCAGCTCGATGCGGTGCTGCCCGAGATATCCGACCAGATATCCGACGATCGCAAGGTAGGCCGGCCGCATCACGTAGATGTTCATCCTGCCGGGCGCGGAGATCAGGATGATGCCGACATACACCGAAACGCTGACGGCGGTGACGAGCACGGCCTGCCTGAGGCCGGAGCGGAAACCCGAGACGACCACAGCAAACGCGAAGAACGCCGAGAACGGACTGGTCGCTCCTTCAGTCATCAGCGCGATCGCACCGCCGAGCACTACGTCGGCGCAGACCGTCCAGGTCGCAAGGCGGCTCGGAGGAAACCACTCGCGCACTGCGGCGAGATAGACGAACACGCTGTAGACGAGATGCGTTGCCATCACGATGAAGACACGCGCGTCGATCGTGAAGCGGCCCTTGGCGATCGGCATCCACGATGAGACGTAGGGCACCGTCGGGTCGATGAAGACGGCGGCGAGCGCGATCACCGAAAGAATCACGCGGCAGCGCGCGATGCGGTCCTCGATCTGTGGAGGATTGGGTAGGCTCATCAGACTTTCCTGTCGTGCTCCATTCTGCATGCCGCGCTGCGGCTGACGGACACTCGTATGCCGGAGAAGGTGGGCAGGACAACCCTTTACCGGACGGATTCTGGCCTGGTCGGTCTGCGAAACACCAGTTTGATCGCGGAGATGGCCGCAGGGTGGAGACGAATCCATCCTCCGGTCGATTGGCGGACGGACAATTCGGGTCCAGTATTCCGCGGCCGACTCGCCGTGGTCACCAGCACCATCAGCCGATACGAACGTATCAGCGGCCAGTCGGGACCAGACAAAAGGGAAATACTTCAAGATGCAGATTGGCCAAGAAACTGCCCAACCCGTTCTCGACGAGCTGTACAGGGAGCCGGAGACCCGCCTGTTGCTCGCCGTCCTGCAGGACGCACTCGCAACGTTCCAGCGTGGGCTGAATAACGCGGGGCGCAAGGACCTCCAGAGGTTTCGCGAAGTCGATTACTGGTTCCGCAGCCGAAGCTACGACTCGCCGTTCTCGTTCGAGAGCATCTGCAACACGTTCCGGCTCGACTCCGGCAGCGTCCGCGACGTGCTGAACAGTCTCAAGCGCAGTGCGTTGATGGAAGGCCAGGCTACGGCGAAAGAGGTCGTGCCTCGGGGTTCGCTTCGCACGCGCCGGTCGTGGGTGCACCGCGTCGGATAGCCTTATCCAAGGGTAACCGTGGGGTCCGGCGCGGGAATCTCCCCCGGTGAGGTCCAGGCTAACGTGCTAAAGCCCGGGGATGCCTTCTGCGATTCCGAGCTCAGTACACGACGAGTCGATCCCCGCCGCTGAGCACAACGACGAGACGGTGACGATCTGGGCGGACGACGATGGCAGCGATGCCTGCCGGTTCGCTGCCGTCGCGGCGGCGCAGCAAGGGTTCGAAACGCGCGCGGTCTCCGGATTCTCTCCCGAGAAGGCCTTCACTCTCGCGGAAGCCGGACTTTCGTACGATTTCACCGAAAAGCTGATCTGCCGCTTTCTCTACGTCCACGGCGCGACCTGCGGGCGCATGATTGCCCGTGAGATCGGTCTTCCGTTTCGACTGATCGTGCCGATCCTCAGCCATCTCAAGAACGAGATGCTGCTGATCTACCAGAAGACGCTGCCTGTCGGCGACTACGAATACGCTCTGTCGGATGCCGGCAGCGAGCGTGCGAAGCGCTTCATGAGCATCTGTACGTACGCGGGCACCGCTCCCGTGCGGCTCGACGATTATGTCGCATCGGTAGCGGCCCAGAGTCTTGCGCTCGCGGACATCGGCATGAACGAGCTCGAAAAGGCTTTTGCCGACGTGCTGCTCGAACCCGAGATGCTGCGGCGTCTCGGCCCCGCCGTGAATGCCGGACGCGGAATGTTTCTGTACGGCGCTCCGGGCAACGGCAAGACCAGCATTGCGGAAAGGGTGGTGCGTTGTTTCGGCAGCGACATCTGGATCCCGCGTACGATCATGGTCGAGGGCGTATGCATCCGGCTGTTCGATCCGGTTCTTCATGAAGAGATCAAGAGCCCGGATTCGACGCTGCTTGGAGAGACGCTCGAGGACGGACGCTGGGTTCGCATCCGACGGCCGACTGTCGTCGTCGGCGGTGAGCTCACGATGGACCAGCTCGAGCTGCGACACGACCCGGTCAGCAATGTGAGCGAAGCGCCGCTGCAGATGAAGAGCAACTGCGGCGTGCTTCTGATCGACGACTTCGGACGGCAGTCGATGCCCGTGTCGCAGCTTCTCAACCGCTGGATCGTCCCGCTGGAGAAGCGTTACGATTTCCAGAAGCTGCCGACCGGCAAGAAGATCCAGGTGCCGTTCGACCAGCTTGTGATCTTCTCGACGAATCTGGCGCCGCGAGATCTCGTCGATGAAGCGTTTCTGCGCCGTCTTCCGTACAAGATCGAGATCGTTGACCCCACGCCGGACCAGTTCCTCCGTATCCTGCTGGTCGTCGCCCCGACGCTCGGCGTTCACCCTTCCGAAGAGCAGGCGAGGCGTTTCATCGAGAACTATTTTCGTCCCGCGGGCAGGCCGATGCGGTGCTGCCAGCCGCGCGATCTCGTGCTGCAGATGCGCAGCTTCTGCCGCTTCCACCGCCGGCCGGTCGAGTTCAGCGACGAGGCGATGGAGTTTGCGATACAGAACTACTTCGCGGTGATGTAAGGCCGGGGATTCGTCGCCCCCGCTACGCATTCCTGCTAAGCAGTGTCGCCAGTGCCCGCCTTCGCCGAAAGCTCCTCCGACGCCGTGACGCAGCCTCGGGTCCGCGTTGCCATCCTCGGCGCGGGAATGTCCGGAATCTGCATGGCGATCGAGCTCCGGCGCAAGGGGATCGACGATTTCATCATCCTCGAGAAGGCGGCGAGCGTCGGCGGTACCTGGCGCGAGAACACGTATCCGGGCGTCGCGTGCGACGTGCCTTCTCACGTCTATTCATTTTCGTTCGAGCTGAACCCCGACTGGACGCATTCGTACTCGAGCGGCCGCGAGATCTGGGAATACTGCGAGCGCACGGTCGACAAGTACGATCTGCGCTCGAAGATTCGCTTCGGCTGCAAGGTCACCGACCTCGTCCGCGACGAACGGCACTGGACCATACATACCGAAGGCGGCGAGACGTGGCGCAGCGACGCCGTCGTCAGCGCGCTCGGCGGCCTTCATCTGCCGAACCGGGCGAATCTCGAAGGGATCGAGACATTCGCAGGCGCGCGTTTTCACACGGCAGAATGGGATCACAGCGTCGCGCTGAAGGGACGCCGCGTTGCGATCATCGGCACCGGAGCGAGCACCGCGCAGGTGCTTCCCGGCATCGCCGGCGAGGTTGCCGAGGTCACCGTCTTCCAGCGTTCGGCCGCGTGGGTGTTCCCGCGACTGGCGAGCGACATCGCACCGCAGCGTCGCGCAATGTTTCGACGCTTTCCATGGCTGATGCGGCTCTATCGCTGGTACCTGTGGGCATTCATGGACTTCGTCGGCACGCTGTCGCTGCGACGCAAGACCTGGTTTGCGTCCCGCCTGCGGCGGCAGGGGCTCCAGCATCTCGAGAATTCGGTCCAGGATCCCGCGCTTCGCGCGCGGCTGACGCCGGACTACGAGCCGGGCTGCAAGCGCCGCTGCATTTCGGACGACTATCTGACGACGTACAACCGCAGCAACGTCCACCTGGTGACCGATCCGATCGCGCGCGTCGAGCCCGGCGGCATCCGCGACGCGACCGGCAAGCTGCACGAAGTCGACATCATCGTCGAAGCGACCGGCTTTCGGCCGTTCGACATCAGCGACTACGTGAACATCGTCGGAAAGGCCGGAAGGCGTCTTCGCGACGTGTGGTCGGACAAGATCGAAACGCTGCGCACGATGATGGTGCCGGGCTTCCCGAACTTCTTCCTGCTCCTCGGCCCCAACAGCGCAACCGGCCACACGTCGGCGCTGATCATGATCGAATCGCAGGCTCGCTACGCAGCCAGCAGCCTCGAGTGGATGGAGCGCGAGGGCGTTGCCGAGATCGATCCCGATCCGCTGGTCGTCGCACGCTACAACGAGCGGCTTCAGCGCGACATGCAGCGCATGGTGTTCAGCGGCGGCTGCAACGCGTGGTACACCGATCGCAACGATCGCAATTACACGCTCTGGCCATACTCCGCGCTGCGCTTTCTCGCCGAGCAGCGCAGGCCCCGGCGCAGGGAATTCCTCGTCCGCAGCGCAGGCAGCACCCGCTGACGAAGACGGTTGATCCCGGCTTGCCGCCGGGACAAAAGGCCGCAGGTCCGGCAGTTTCTGCAGCGGAAAACAAAACGAAGGAGATACGCAATGTTCAGCCACGTCATGGTCGGCTCCAACGACCTCGAAGCGTCCAGGAAGTTCTACGATGCCGTGCTCGGCACGCTCGGCCTCCCCGCCGGCATCACCGACGAAAAGGGCCGCATCTTCTACCTCTCGCCGACCGGCGTATTCGCCATCACGAAGCCGATCAACGAGGCGCCTGCTACGGCAGCCAACGGCGGCACGATCGGGTTCAATGTGTCTGATCCGGCGACCGTCGATGCGTGGCATGCGGCCGGCGTCGCCAACGGCGGCAAGACCTGTGAGGATCCTCCGGGCGTGCGCGAAGGCGGCATGGGCAAGATGTACCTTGCGTATCTGCGCGATCCGTCCGGCAACAAGCTCTGCGCGCTTCACCGGATCGGCTGAGTACGTTCGGCATTCCGGTCTGCTTCGAACGATGGGGTGACACACCGACGTGCTGAGCGGTCTGGCCTTTGCACCGCTCATCGTTCTGGCACTGCTCGTCGCTGCGCTGCGTACCGGGCAGCGCCGCAGCGATGCGACGCTGCGTGAAGACGTCCTGGTCGCAGCTCTGGTGCTCGGAGTCGCGATCGCGCTCGGCACCGAAACGCTCAGTGCGTTTCATGCCGTCACTTACCGTGCGGTGGTCGGGTTCTGGCTGGTCGCCGTCGCTGGTGCGACGGCGGTGCTGGCCTGGCGGTGGCGTCGCGATGGAGCGCCCGCGAAAGTTCGCATTCCTCCTCTCGACGCCGCCGACAGGTTTCTTGTCGGCGGCGTCGCAGCGCTTGCCCTCGTGCTGCTCGTCGTCGCAGCGCTCGCTCCTCCGCAGAGCTCGGATTCGGTCGGCTACCACATGAGCCGCGTGATGCACTGGATCCAGAATCGCTCGCTCGCGCATTATCCGACCTGGGATCCGCCTCAGCTTTTCGAGCCTCCGCTGGCCGAGATGGTGCGCCTTCACCTTCAGCTCCTGAGCGGCGGAGACCGGGCGGGCTGCCTGCTGCAGTGGTTTGCGGCAATGGGTGCGCTAGGCGCCGCGTCGCTGCTGGCTCGCGATCTCGGTGGAAACCGCCGCGCGCAGCTGTTCGCTGCGGTGTTTGCGGTGACGCTGCCGATCGGCATCACGCAGGCTTCGAGCGGCAAGAACGGATGGGTCGAAGCACTGTGGCTGCTTTCGCTGGCCCATTTCGGCGGCCTGGCCGGCGCGCGTGGCAGCGCTGCGCCTTCGCAGGCCTCGGTCGTCTGCGCCTTCGCTGCGCTCGGGCTCGAGCTGATGACGAAGATCACGTCATGGCTGTTCGCGGCGCCGGTAGTCGCGCTCGCGCTGATTCGCTGGATCCGGAGTCCCGGTCGTACGCTGCGCCATCTGGCAATGCCGGCCGTTGCCGGAACGGTTCTGGTCTGCGCGCTGGTTCTGCCGTATCTCGGGCGCAACTTCGCCATCTACGGACATCCGCTGGCCGATCCGGTCTACCGTGCCAAAGACGGCATCGCGCAGATTACGCCGGCGAGCATTGCATCCAACGTCGTTCGCAACGCGTTCTTCCAGCTCGGAACGGACAGCGCGGCGATCAACCAGGCACTGCTGCGCTGCGTGGTCGTCGTTCACCATATGATCGGCGCCGACGCCTTCGATCCGGAGACTTCCCAGTTCCGGCCGTTCCGGATCCTGCCGCCGACCCGGATCGAGGAGCTGGCGTTCAGTCCGCTGCACATTCTTCTGTTCGTCGGAGTCGGCATTGCACTTCTCGTGTTGCGACCGCTTCGCGCCGGCGGCTCACGCCTGCAGTATCTTGCTGCGATCGGCTGCGGTTACGTGTTGTTCTGCGCAGCAGTCCGATGGCAGGGTCCGGGATGCCGCCTGCTGATGCCGCTGCTGGTTCTGGCTTCGCCGCTCGTCGCAGTCGTCGCTTCGGACATCTTTCGCCGGCGAGCCATGATGCTTGTCGCCTGCGTTCTGTTCGTCGCGAGCCTGCCGTACGCCGTTGGCACTTTTGCGCGGCCGCTCTCGTTCGAAGCCGGCAAGGGAATTCTCGTGACACCGAGGCACGACCTGTATTTCGCGCGCCTTCCGTGGTCGCGCGCGACGTACGAGGAAGTTGCCCGAGTGGTGCGCCGGCGCGGTGCGCGCAATCTCGGCGTGATCTTCACGGACACCGGACCGCCCGAGTATCTGCTGTGGATGCTGCTCGAAGACGGGAAGCCTGCGGTCCGGATCGAGAACGTCGCGGTGACCAATGCGTCCGGCTCTCTTGCGACGCTCCCGGCATTCCGCGAGTTTCGACCGGAGATCGTGGTCGTTCTCGGCTCGCCATGGAAGAAGCCCGACTGGCGGCCTGAGATCGTCGCCGCCGGAACGAGGTTCGTACTGGTTCGACGTTTCGCGCTTGCGGGTTTCTACGAACCCGCGACTGGCGACGGCTGACCGGTCATTTGAGGAACGCGGCGGCAAACGCCTCGAACCCGCGCGAGATCCCGTCGCGATCATAACCCGGCGGAGCGACGATCAAGCGGCTGAATCCCATCTCTTCGGCCTTCGCGACGTAATCCGGATCGGGGGCCATCATGCCGCCGGTCAGCTCGATTTCGGCCGGGTCGCGCCCGATCTTCGCGCACTCGTCGCGAAGGATGCCGATGAGCTCCTTCAGACGGTCGGCGCTCCCGCGTCCCGGAAAGAAGCCGTTGCCGTAGCGCGCCGCGCGGCGCGCGGCGATATCGGTGTGGCCGCCGATCACGATCGGCACGTTCGGTCCCTGCACCGGCTTCGGATTCGATTCGACGCTGTCCCAGTTGAAGAACTTTCCGTGGAACGTC
>DATNBU010000012.1 GCA_035571835.1 Candidatus Limnocylindrales bacterium
TCGATCGGCGGGGTCGGGCTCGCCGAACTGGCCAGCAACGTCGGCTGGTGGCTGCACAACTGCATCATCCTGACCTTCATGAACCTGCTGCCGATCTCCAAGCACTTCCACATCATCACCTCCGTCCCCAACGTGTTCTTCAAGAAGCTGGAACCGATGGGCCAGCTCAGCAAGCAGGATCTCGAGAACGCGACGACCTTCGGTACGTCGTACATCAACCAGTTCACCTGGAAGCAGGTGCTCGACATGTACTCGTGCACCGAGTGCGGCCGCTGCTCGTCGGTCTGTCCGGCAACGGCCACGGGCAAGCCGCTCGCGCCCCGCCAGCTCATGCTGAACCTTCGCGATTACCTGTACGCGAACCCGCAGTCGGTGACCGACCCGAACGTCGAAGGTATCGTGACGACCGGAGAACAGACCGGCGTAGGCGAGGTGATCTCCGACGAAGTGCTGTGGTCGTGCGTCACCTGCCGCGCGTGCGAAGAGGCCTGTCCGGTCAACATCGAGTACGTCGACAAGATCGTCGACATGCGCCGCCACCTCGTGCAGGAAGCCGCGCGCTTCCCCGCCGAGCTGACGCGCGTGTTTCAGGGCATGGAGCGCCAGAGCAATCCGTGGGGCATCGGCGCCGACAAGCGTGCGGACTGGGCCGAAGGCATGGACATCCCGACGATCGCCGAGAACCCCGACGCCGAATACCTGTTCTTCGTCGGCTGCGCGGGCTCGTTCGACGATCGCGCCAAGAAGATCACCAAGGCCGTCGCCAAGCTGCTCAAGGCCGCGAACATCTCGTTCGCGATCCTCGGCCGCGACGAGCCGTGCAACGGCGACACCGCGCGCCGCCTCGGTAACGAATACCTGTACCAGTCGATGGCGCAGATGGCGGTCGAGACGCTCGACAGTTTCCACGTGAAGAAAGTGATCACGAGCTGTCCGCACTGCTTCAACACGATCAAGAACGAGTTCCCGCAGTTCGGCGGCGACTACCAGGTAGTGCACGCTACCGAAGTCGTCTCCGACCTGATCACGTCGGGACGCATCGACGTGAGCGGCGGCGCACCGCTCGGTGCCGTCGTCTACCACGACTCGTGCTATCTCGGCCGCTACAACGACCTTTACGATGCGCCGAGGCGGATCCTCGAATCGCTCTCGGGCGTCGATCTGAAGGAGCCCGAGCGCACGAAGAACTTCGGCATGTGCTGCGGCGCCGGCGGCGGCCGCATGTGGGTCGAGGAGCGCCCCGAACAGCGCGTGAACGTGCTGCGCGTCGAGCAGCTCCTGGAGACCGCGCCGAAGACCATCGCTTCGGCGTGCCCGTACTGCATGACGATGCTGTCGGACGGCGTGAAGGCGAAAGAAAAGGAAGAGAGCGTGCGCAATCGCGACGTGCTCGAGCTCGCGGCCGAGGGGCTCAGGGCCTGAGGCCTCGGCGACGCGGCTGACGTTCGTCGCGTTCCCGACGATCCGGATCACACGGTGGCTGCTTGCGGCAGGCTCGTTGACGCTCGGCGCGCGCTCGCGTAGCTTTCGCGCCCGTGGGCAAATCCACACCCTCCAGCGTTGCGATCGTCGGCGGCGGCCCCGGCGGCTCCGCCCTGGCCACGTACCTCGCCCGCGCGGGAGTCCGAGTCGCCCTTTTCACGCAGCCGAAACGCCCCGTGATCGTGATCGGCGAATCGCTGGTGCCCGCCATCGTGCCGATCCTGCGCGACCTCGGCGTCGAATCGGAAGTGGCGAGCTACAGCATCCGCAAGACGGGAGCGACGTTCTGCTTCAACGCCACCGAACGCCTGAACATCCGCTTCGACGACGTTCGCGGCGCGCGCACCGAATACTCGTACAACGTTCCTCGCGACCGCTTCGACGCGACGCTGCTCGATGCGGCCGTCAAGGCGGGTGCGCAGGTCATCGAGCACCCGGCGCACCTCGTGCGCGTGCCGGGCAGCGACCGGCTCGAGCTTGCCGCCGATTCACTCGCGGCGGCATCCGCTGTTTTCGGCGGAGCGCCGCCGGACTTCATCGTCGACGCGGCCGGCAGGAAGCGCATCGGCGCGCGCCTGCTCGATCTCGCGTTCGACGAAGGCCCGCGCAAGGACGTCGCGCTGCATGCCCATCACACCGGAGTCGACGTCGAGATCGAAGGCAACGTCCACACCGACCGGCTCGATTTCGGATGGGCGTGGCGCATTCCGCTGCCGGGCCGCGTGTCGGTCGGCATCGTCGTCGATGGCAGCCGGCTGGCCGGATGCGGCGACACTCTCGAAGAGCAGTACGATACGTTCCTGCGCAAAGACTCGGTGATGTCGCGCTGGATCGCACCGGCGACGCGCGTGACGCCCGTCGTGCGCTACAGCAACTACCAGCTGTCGACCGCGCGCGGGTTCGGCGAGAACTGGGCGCTCGTCGGGGACGCATTCGGGTTCATCGATCCGGTGTTCTCGAGCGGCACGCTGATCGCTTTCGAGAGCGCGCGCGACCTTGCCGGTGCGCTACTGTCCGGCGAAGAGGAATCGCTGCGCGAGTGGGAGAGCGAGATGCACCGGCGCTTTCACGCGTGGCGCCGGGTCGTCGACATCTTCTACAACGGCCGCCTGCTGACGCTGTTCAAGATGGGCGACCACATGCGGCGGACCATTCCCGGCCGCATGATGGACTGGCACTTCCGCAAGCACATGCCGCGCATCTTTACCGGCGAAGGCGTGACCAACGCATACAGCCTCGGGCTGCTCACGTTCATGGCGCAGCATGCGCTGTGGAACAACGATCCCGAGATGCTCAGGATCAGCTAGTCGTTCGGACGAGCCGGCGGACGTTCGGCTCACGCCCCTCGGCGGCAGCGTGAGAGAGCTCGGCGAATCAATCGTCAAGCCCGAGCTTGCGGCGCGTCTCGCGGATGTATTCGGCCGAGCGCCGGCCCATAGGCGTCGCTTCGGCAGGAAACAGCCGCGACCAGAAACGCTCGAACGGTCCGCGGTACCAGTAGTTGCGGAAGTACGTCTTTCGCACCAGGAACTCGACGATCGTGACCGCTCCCATCCACGTCCAGACTCCGTAGCCGGCAAGACGCTCCCACGCCGCCGGCGAAACGGCCCACGGCGCAATCGCCAGCACGACGGCGTTCAGCGCGAAGATCACTCCCCATAGCAACGTCACGCGGCGACAGTACGGGGCGACGAATTCCGGAACGGCCGGCTGGATTGCCCGCGCCGCGCGCAGCACGAGCGGGACGGGTGTCGCAAGGCTCGCGAGAAAGAGCAGCGCGAGATTCGCGTACAGAATGGCGGGCACCCACAGCAGCGGTGTAACCGTGCCGGTGATCACCGCCGACGCGGGCACGGCTGCTGCAGCCGCTCGAAGCGCGCACGAACGTCTTTCCGGAGCCCGCAGCACGGAGAGCCCGCCGGCAACTGCGAAGATCGCCGCAACGATCCGAACGCCGAAATGATCCGCGAGCCGGCGAATCAGAACCGGATAGAGCATCGCGCCGAGCGCGAGCACGGCGAGCAGCGCCGCCTGCACACGATTGTCGACGTTCGCGGCGTAGTCCTTGCGCAGCCGGTGAACGTCGGCATCGGCCGGCTCCGGCGCGCCGCGTTCGTCGTTACTCACGCCGGGTACCCGAGAAGATACGTCACGCGCACCGGCCCCACGCGCCAGCGTCCGGCCGACCACGAGTATCCCGGTACGACAACTTCGCTTGCCAGCGCCCCGAGCTCGCGAACCGAATAGACGCGAAGCCACGAAACCAGCCCGTCCCAGAACACGACCAGTGGCACGATCGGAATCACATACGTAAGCAGCAGCGCCTGCCAGCGCAGCGGCCGCAGCCACGGAGCAACTACGAGCATGAGGAGCGGCGTGACCAGAACTCCGAGCAGCGTCAGCGGGGTACGTTCGACGAATTCGACAATTGCGATCGGACGGCCGGCCGTCGCTGCATCACGGAGAATCTCCCGCGCCGCCGGAGGATCGAAGTGGTGAAACGCGTTGAACATCGTGCGCAGCCCCGGCATCGCCGGTGGAACGCGCGTGGCATCGAGCGGAGCCGGATGCACGCGAAGCACGCCGGGCAGCTCGCTCGCGAGCCGCTCGAGGCGCGCTTCGTCCGGGAAAAGGTCGCTCAGCGTGATCGGCGCCGGCGCGCCGCGAAGGGCGAGAGACTGGCCGACCTCGCACGCGATGCTGCCGCTGCCCGAGCAGAGGTCGAGGATGCTGGTCTCGCCGCTACGGCGCAGCAGCTCGACGAGTGCGGGGACCACGGGCCGCACCTGACGGGTCATCGCGACCACGATGCGCAGGTAACCCGTGATCGCGTTGCGGAGCACGGGCGGGCACCACGGTTGGTCTTCGAACTCGAAAAGCGAAAGCCGCATAGCCCGTCCGCGTCTGTATGCGGCGCGCCGCTCGTTATCGAACCGGCAGGTGCCGGCACGGCGGCGTTTGCGGCGACAACGGTCGAGGACCACTTTGATTCCCGGAGAGGACGCTACCGGGAGAATCGAGATGGCCCGATCACGCCGCGAATTTCTTGCAATGACGGGGTCCGTGGGAATGGCGGCGCTTGCTGCGGGATGGCCGGCGGTCGCCCGCGCCGAAGCGTCGAAGCCGTCCGGCGGCAAGGAGCCGCGCATCTCGGCGCCCGAGGATCTGATGCGCGAGCACGGCGTTCTCGACCGCCTGCTGCTGGTCTACGAGGAAGGTGTCCGCCGTCTTCGCGCAAAACGAGACGTTCCCGGAGAGGCGTTCCAGCGCAGCGCGCAGGTCATCCGCACGTTCATCGAGGACTATCACGAGCAGGTCGAAGAGCAGCTCGTCTTTCCCGAGCTCATGCGCCACGGACGCTTGAAGGAGCTCGTCGACGTGCTCGTTTCGCAGCATGCGGCCGGCCGCCGCCTGACCGATGCGATCCTTCGGACAACGACTTCCGTTGCGTATGCCGAGCCGCGAAGCCGCGCGGAGCTGGCCGCGTCCATCGATGCATTCGTCAGGATGTATCGTCCGCACGAAGCCTTCGAGGAGACGATCGTGTTTCCCGCGATCTACGGCGTCGTTGCGACCCACGATCTTGCCGAGCTCGGCGAAAAAGCCGAGGAGCAGGAAGAGCGCAGGCTCGGGCAAGGCGGGTTCGAACGCACGGTGGCCGAGGTTGCGGCCATCGAGAAGCTCGTCGACCTGGGCGATCTCGCGCGTTTCACACCGAAATGAAGGCGAGCCGAATGCGGCGTGCTATGCTGCGCTGAGAAGAGCGAACGGTCCGGAGGGAACTCCGTGGGGGAGATTCCAAAGACGGAGACGCGACGTCTCCATGAATTCTGGCAATCGCTGATCCGGGACTGGTCCGGAGGCAAGCTCGCGCCCGCCGAGCAGGCGGCCTTTGCCGACGAGGCCGTCGAGCGCGACATCCGGCGGCAGCGCGTTCTGGCGCCGCTCATGCTGCTCGTGCACCTGGTGCACATCGCTCTGTACCAGGTGCCGTCCGCCGCACGCGCTTCGATGAGCGCGCAGGCGTTCAAATGGCATCGCAGCCTCGTCGCGATGCATGCCGCGACGATTCCTCTCGCCATCTTTCTTGCCGCCGTCGCCTGGTGGTGGCCAAGGTCCCGAGGCGCGCGTTCGCTCATCTACGTCGGTGCAGCCGGTTATCTGGTCCACGGAGCGCTGGCGACGGGCATCGACCAGCTCATGTTCACCAACGTTTCTGCGTTCACCGGCTACTGTTTTGCGATTGCGGTGATCTGCGCGTTTCCGCTGAGGGCGGGCCTTTGGGTCTACGGCCTCGGCACGGCAGTCGTCGTCGTGTCGATCTCTCTTCTCCAGGCCGATGCGGCGGTGCGAACCTCCAGCATTCTCAACGTGGCCACCGTCGTCGTCATCAGCCTGGCGCTCAGCTGGTTGCTGTCGATTGCGCGTCAGAGAGACTTCACGCAGCGGCGCACGATCGCGCGCCAGAGAGACGAGCTCGCCGCGCTCAACAGCGATCTCGAACGGCGCGTTGCCGAGCAGGTAGCCGAGATCATCCGGCGCGCGGAGGAAGTCAGCCAGCTCAATGCGCAGCTCCGCTCGCAGATCCGCGCACGCTCGAGCGAGCTCTCGATGGCGCTCGCGCGGCTGGCCAAACTGAAGGAAGGCGACGACAAGCTGCGCGCCGGATCGGTGCTCGGCGACAGGTTCGAGATCGGCGACAAGCTCGGCGCCGGCGCGATGGGCGAAGTGTATGCCGGCCGCGACCGCGCGACCGGCGCGAAGGTCGCGATCAAGGTCATCCATCCGACGACGGCCGTCGAGCTCGATGCGATGCGGCGCTTCGTCGGCGAAGCGGCTATGGTTGCCGCGATCACGCATCCGGCGGTCGTGCGCATGATCCATGTCGACCTGTCGGCCGACGGATTCCTCTATCAGGCGCAGGAGCTGCTCGAGGGCGAGACGCTCGAGGACCAGATGCAGAGCGGGCCGTGGCCGCAGGCTCGCGTGGCCCGTTTCGGCGAGGTGCTCTGCGACGCCCTCGCAGCCGCCCATGTTCACGGCGTGATCCATCGCGACGTCAAGCCCGCCAACGTGATGCTGATCGACAAGCCGCCGGGGCTCAAGCTTCTCGACTTCGGGCTGGCCAAGCTGTTCGACGACGTTTCCGCCGATGCGATCACGCGCACGAGCACCGGGCTCGTCGTCGGGACGCCGGCTTACATGGCGCCCGAACAGGTGATGGCACAGGACGTCACCGGCAAAGCCGACGTGTATTCCAGCGGCCTCTTGCTGTTCCAGCTTCTTGCCGGACGGCTCGTATTCGAGGTCGACGGCGCGAGTCGCGTGATGATGAGCCACGTCGCAGTCGCGCCGCCCGACGTCCGAAGCGTTGCAAGCGGAGTATCCGAAGAGCTCGCGCGACTGATCGCGGACTGTCTCGCGAAAGATCCGGCAAAGCGGCCGACTGCAGCCGAAGCGAGCCTGCGGCTTCGCAACTTTGCCGACGCCGAGTCTGCGCCGGCGCTCGAGGACATGCTCCGCGCCCCTGCGTCGAGCACGATCCTTCGCCGCTTTCGCTGACGCCGCACACACCCACATTCCCTCGATCATGACCCCACTGCGCGAGTGATCGGCGCCGCAGGCGGGTTTTGTCTACCGCAGCCGCGTTTTGCGTGTTAGCCGGGATCATGCCCGTGACGAATGCGGCAGCCACCATCGAGACACGTGGCAGTTCGCAGTCGCTCCCGGGCGGAGTCTTCGATGGCGTTTCCAAAAGAAGCCAGCAGGTCAACCACGCGCCGCGCACGCACTCCACGCGCGACCGCATCGCCTGCGGCGAGGGTCCTGCGCTGCCGCCGCAAGTTCCTGCGCTTTTTCCGCGGCGGCTTCCGCGACGAGACGTACATCGACTGGGAGCGCGACTACAAATGGCAGGCGCATCTGCGATGGAACGAGCTGCTCGAGCGCGGCCAGTGGCGCGCGATGCTTGCCGCCGGGAAGTTCGCAGAGGTTGCTGCGACAGCGGTACGGATCGAGTCGCGAACCAATCTTCTGTTCTCGTTCGAAAAAATGGCTCTGCGCGACGCGGTTGCGTCGCCGGCCGGAGCGAAGACGTTCGCGACCGGCCTTTACGACTTCTGCCACGGCGGCGGAAACCCCGAGCGCCGGTTCGAACGCTGGTGCGAAGCGGTGGCCGCCCTTCCGCGCAGGCAGACACGCGTGCTGACCTGGCCGATCGTCACGGTGTTCGGTTTTATCGCTCTGCCGGACGAGCACGTCTTTCTGAAGCCCACGGTGACAAAACTGGCTGCGGCCGCCTACGGCTTCGACTTCCGCTACACGTCGCGACCGTCATGGGAGACGTACGCGAGTCTGCTCGACTTCGCAGCGACCGTGCGGCGCGACCTGCGCGACATGCGCCCCCGCGACATGATCGACATCCAGTCGTTCCTCTGGGTGCAGGGCTCCGACGAGTACGAGGAGTAGCTGTCCGGCATCTCCGAGTGGTCCGTTTTGATGGTGACTGCACGCGACAAGTCCTGTTTCGCGATCGGCTGCGCCGGCTGGTCGATTCGCGGTGAGCACGCGACGCTGTTTCCCGGCGAGGATTCCCACCTCGCCCGTTACGCGCGCCGGCTTCACGCCGTAGAGCTGAATTCGTCGTTCTACCGTCCGCACCGCCGCTCGACGTATGAGCGCTGGGCGGCATCGGTGCCGGAAAATTTCAAGTTCGCGGTCAAGGCGCCGAAGGAGATCACTCACGACCTGCGATTCATGAATGCGGTAGTCCCGCTCGAGCTGTTCCTCGAACAAATCTCCGGGCTTGGCGACCGTCTTGGACCGATTCTGCTGCAGCTGCCTCCGACGATGGAGTACTGCCGCGCCATTTCCGGACGGTTCTTCGAGGTCCTGCGCGGTCGTTTCGATGGCGCCGTCGTTCTCGAGCCGAGGCACGTGAGCTGGTTCTCGGATGCTGCCGAGCGGCAGCTCGAGTCGTTTCGTATCGCGCGTGCAGCCGTGGACCCATGCGTCGCGCCGTCCGCCGCCGAGCCGGGCGGCTGGAAGAATCTTGCGTACTACCGCCTTCACGGCTCCCCGTTGATGTACGAATCGGCCTACGGCGCCGAACGTCTCGAGGGCATCGCCAGGCGGCTCTGCGACTGCGCGCGATCGGCCGCCACCTGGTGCGTGTTCGACAATACCAAGTACGGCGCCGCCGCGCTCGATGCGCTGGCGCTTTGCGACGAGCACGTACCGCGCGCACTCGAAGCTGTCGAAATGTCGTCTGCCGCCGTCCGTTCGGCCGGGCGGGGCGGGTGAGACGGTTCAAGAGGAGAGGGGCGAAGGAGACAGAAACATGGCAAGAGGCTCGAAGAAAAAATACACCGACAAACAGAAACGACAGGCCGAACACATCGCGGAAAGCTACGCGAAGCGCGGCAAGAGCAAGAAGACCGCGAAGAGCCGGGCATGGGCCACGGTCAACGCGATGGGCGGCGGCGGCAAGAAGTCCGGTTCGGGTCGCGGCAAGAAGGTGAACAAGGCACCCGCAAAAAAGGGTGGCAGGATAGGTGGCAAGAAAGCCGGCAAGAAAGCCGCCAAAAAGCGCAGCACGAAGAAGAGCGCATCGAAGAAGACCACGCGCAAGAAGACGTCAAAGAAGCGAACCACGAAGAAGCGCAGCGCGAAGAAGCGCAGCACGAAGAAAAGCTGACTCAGTGCTCCAGCCGGTCGAGCTTCTTCTGAAGTGTCGACATCGTGCAGCGGCGCCGCCGCAGGTCCGCCCACGGATCGGCGCCGCGGCGCTGGAGTGCGTTGCGGATCGTGTAGGAGCGCGCGTCGAATTTCTTCTGCGCGAGCTCTTTCCAGTCGATCGGCATCGAAACCGGCGCGCCGGGGACGGCGCGCACCGAATACGCGGCCACCGCCGTCTGCGCATACGCATTGCGTGCGATGTCCAGGTAGACGCGCCCGCGGCGCTTGTCGATGCGGTGTTCGGTCGTCAGCTCGTCGGGATGCCGCGCAGCCAGCACGGCCATGAGTCTGGTCGCGACCGCGCGCACGGTATCAAAGCTTTCCTTGCCGGCCAGCGGCACGACGACGTGCAGGCCCTTGGAGCCGGTGGTCTTGAGAAACGCCGGCATGGAAAGCTCGTCGAGCAGTGCGCGGCACTGGAGCGCGGCCGATCTTGCCTGGTCGAATTTTCCGGCGGGCGGATCGAGGTCGACGATGAACAGGTCGGGGCAATCGATGCGGTCCGCGCAGCTCAGCCACGGATGCAGCGTGATCGCCGCCTGGTTGGCCAGGTAGACGAGCGTCGCGACGTCGTCGCAGACCACGAGATCCTGCGATCCGCCCTGCTTGCGCACGCGAACGGTGCGGATCCAGTCGGGAAAGTAGGCCCCGGTCTGCTTCTGGTAGAAGCCGGATGCGCCGATGCCGTTCGGAAAACGCTCGAGGACGAGCGGGCGGCCTTTGAGAAACGGAAGGATCCGGTCGGCGACGTTTTCGTAATAGGCGATGATGTCGCCTTTGGTGATCCCGTCGTCGGGAAACAGGACCTTGTTCTCGTTCGAGAGCTCGACGGTGCGTCGCCCGAGCTTTTTCGTGGTCATCGCGATGAACCAGCCATCTCGCGCGACCGGCCGTCAGAGCGGCGGCTTTCGGCCCACGTACTCGCAGAACGCTCCGGGAACGACCACTTTGGAACGCGCCTGGAGGAAGCCGACGTCGCGCATGGTCTCGACGATCGTCGCCGGCGGCACGCACTTCTCGACGGTGTCCCAGTAGAAATCCATCAGCACCTTGGCTTCCGGGTCGCGCGTGGTCAGCAGCGTGAGCCCCGGAATCATCCGCTTCCAGACGAAGCGCGTAATGCTGTGACCGATGCGCGATTCGGGCACGTGGCTCTCGAGGATCCAGACCGTACCACCCGGCTTGAGGACGCGGAAGTATTCGCTGAACGCGGCGCGCAGGTCGGCTACGTGCCGCAGCGCGATTCCCATCGTCACGAAATCGAAGCTGTCGGTGCGAAACGGAAGCTGCTCGGCGATGCCGCGGCTGAGCGGTCCATGAAAATGCTTGCGCGCCTCCGCGAGCATTCCGGGGCTCGGATCGCACCCGATCACCAGGCCTTCCGGGCCGACCAACTGGACCGCGCCGCGTGAGACGGCTGCGGTGCCGATTGCGACATCGAGCACTTTCATGCCGCGCTTGAGACCGTTGAACTTGAGCGACAGGCGCCGGTACAGAAGCCCGCCGTTCAGGAAGATGCCTTCGATCGTGTTGTAGTGCTTCGCCGTCCGGTTGAACAGATCGATGACGTACGGATGCCGGTTCTGGTCGGTTCCGTAGTACTCGCGAAGCGGCGTATGCGGCGGGACGATGCCCGGCTGTTCCTGCGGCTGCGTGCGGTTCGTCACGGGCGTCTCCTTTTGCCGGCTGCGCGAGCGGGCGGCGGGATCATGTTCGTACACGACAGCGGCTTTCAACTGGATGGCGCTGTCCGCCGCCGCACGGCTTCAAATGGTACCCGCGCGGGTGTGGCAGGCGGCTCTCCTCGCAGGCTCACTGCCGGGCTATAACCGTCCGATGAACACACTGCCTACTCCGGAATCGAGACTCGCCGCCCTCGGGGTCGATCTGCCGCGCCTGTTTCCGCCCGCCGGGACCTATGTGAATGCGGTTCGAAGCGGCTCGCTGGTCTTCCTGGCCGGCCACATTCCGTATCACCCCGACGGCAGCGTCGCATTCGGCAAGCTCGGTCTCGACGTCGATGTCGAAACCGGTTACGCGGCGGCTCGCGGAGCGGCGCTCGCGATGCTCGTCACCATTCGCGAAACGCTCGGGACGCTCGACCTTGTGGGCCGCATCGTGCGCGTGAGCGGCCTCGTCAATGCCGCGCCGGACTTCACGCAGCACACGCGGGTCATCGACGGAGCATCCGACGTGCTCGTCGAAGTCTTCGGCGAGGCGGGGCGGCACGCGCGCCTCGCGGTCGGGGTCTCGTCGCTGCCGGCAAACATCTGCCTCGAGGTCGATGCGATCGTCGAGGTCAAAGATGGCGACGCGACCGCCCGCAGGGCGTGACTGCGCGCTGCCGATCAAAGCAGGTCGTGTACGCCGCGAACAGGTGTGTACGGCGGGACTGCGTCGTGCGCCGGACTGCTAGACACTTTTCGGCGCCTCGCGCCGTACGCTCGACGCCTTCTTGTCCGCGCGAAGCCCGAGGAAACGCGGATGGCGAAGCTTGCCGTCGCGAGTCCACTCGGTAAATCCGAATTCGCCGACGAGCTCCGGCGAGACCCAGTGCGCGCGCGGTTCGCGCGGAACCTCGTCGAACGGACAGGTGCTGCGTGACAGGCGGCGGAATTTCGCCGTGAGCCTGGCGAGCGTCTCGTGGTCGAAGCCGGTGCCGACCTTGCCGGCATAGCGAAGCGCGCCGCGCTCGTAGTAGCCGACCAGCAGCGCGCCGAACCCTTCGCGCGACCCCTGCGGATCGGTGTAGCCCGCGATCACCAGCTCCTGGCCGGCGACGCACTTGAACTTGAGCCAGCAGCGCGAGCGCTTGTGCACGTACGGCGCGTCGGCCTTCTTCGCGATCAGCCCTTCCCAGCCCTCGCGGCACGCCTCGGCGAGAAAACGCTCGCCGTGCTGCGCACGATGTTCCGTATAACGAACCGGATCGCGGTAACGCAACATCCGTCGCAGCAGATCCTTGCGTGCGAGCTGCGACAGCGCAGTGGTGCGCCAGCCGTCGACATGGAGCACGTCGAACAGATAGAGGTACACCGGCGTGGCGGCGACGAGCCTGCTGTCCGGATCGCGTACGCCGACGCGGCGCTGCAGCTGCGAGAAGCTCGTCTGCTTTCCGTCGAAGGCGACGACCTCGCCGTCGACGATGAAGTCGTCGCAGCGCTCGCGAGCCAGGGCGTGAACGAGCTCGGGATAGGCAGCGCCGATCTCCAGGCCATTGCGCGACAACAGGCGCACGTGGTTGCTGCGGCGCAGTGCCACGCAGCGCACGCCGTCGAGCTTGCGCTCGAAGATCCATCCCGGGTCGGAAAAATGTTTCGCGGTCAGCGTCGCGAGCATCGGTGCGAGCCGGCGCGGCTGCGATTGGCGGCGAAGTCTGCTGCGCTCGGCGGCCGGCACCGCGCGCAGCAGCGGGCTGTCTATTTCGACGACCACACTTTCTTCGGCGAACGCGCGACGTCTTCGATGGTCCGTCCGGAAATCACGCTCTCGGTGCGCTCGCTGACCGGATCGTCCTCCGGGTTCGCAGCCTTGTCTTTCATCTTGATGAGCAGCCAGTTCTTTTCGTTCTCGCCCATGCGGCTGTGAACGAGCGCGAAACCGCCGCGGATCTTTTTTCCTTCGAGCCAGACTTCGATGGTTCCCCGCCGGTAACTGTCGGCAAGCGAAGCTTCCTTGCCGCCGACCTCCTTCAGGTTGCGGTACGGCCCGGCGTCCCAGACGATCACGGTACCGCCGCCGTATTCGTCCTCGGGGATGATTCCTTCGAAGTCGGCGTAATCCATCGGATGATCCTCGGTTTCGACCGCGAGACGCTTGTCGGCCGGATCCATCGACGGACCTTTCGGAACCGCCCACGATTTGAGCACGCCGTCGACCTCCAGCCGGAAGTCGTAATGCAGCCGGCTCGCGGCATGTTTCTGGATCACGAAGAACGGATTGTCGTTCTTCTTCCAGCGGCTGGGCGAGGTTCCCTGCGGTTCGGGCGTTTTGCCGAAATCGCGCTTGCTGCGGTAGACGGCGAGCTTGTCGCCGGATCGCGTGCGCGCGACGGCCGGCTTCGTCGAGCGTGCGACTGCGGGCTTCGTCGTGCGCGCGACGGCTGGCTTCTTCGTGGGGGCGACGGCCGTCTTCTTCGTGCGCGTGACGGCGGCCTTCTTCGTGCGCGGAGCCGGTGTGTCGGCGGCTGCGCGCTTGACCGTCGTTGCTTTGCTTGCCGTTGAGCTCTTTGCATCGCGCGTTGCACGTTTCGCACTTTGCGACGATGCAGCTTTCTGCCTGGTGCTTGCCATTGCTCGATCTCCGTTGCGCGCTCTGTTCCGCCCGCCGCGCATCCGCGCACGGCTTGGATTTCCATCGTGGCCGCAGGTTGGACGCATGCGCCATTGTTCCCGTCATTTTTTATCCCGAGACGAGTCGCCGGTTTGATCTCCCTCATGCGGATGCACGCGCGCAAGCTCTACGGGGTAAATCGGTTCGCGCCCGTAGTTCGAATGGCTCGGACATGCCAACGTCCGATGAGAGGCCGAAATTCCCGAACCTCAAGGAGTGCCCCATGCCAAGTCAGACCGATGCCATTTCAATGTTGAAAGCGGATCACGAAAAGGTGCGCGGGCTATTGTCGCAGCTCGAAAACTCGAGCGAGCGCTCCTCGCAGAAGCGGGAGGCTTTGCTGCACAAGATTGCCGCTGAGCTCGAGATCCATACCACGATCGAGGAAGAAATTTTTTATCCGGCGTATCGCGACGCCGTCAAAAAGAAGGAAGACCGCAAGCTCTACCAGGAAGCTCTCGAGGAACACCACGTCGTGGACCTCGTGATGCCCGAGATCGAAGAGACCGACCCCGGAACCGAAGTCTTCTCCGCCAAGGCCAAAGTTCTCAAGGAAGTGATCGAGCACCACGCCGACGAGGAAGAGAAGGAAATGTTTTCGCGTGCGCGCAAGGTCTTCGAGAAGGACGAGCTGCGCGAGCTCGCCGAGAGGATGGAAGCGCGCAAGGCCGAGCTTCAGGGAATGAAGGCCGACGAGGGCAGCAGCGAGGAAGACGAAGAGGACGAAGACCTCGACGAAGAGGACATGGAAGACGAAGACGAGGATGAAGACGAGCAGTAAGGCAGCGCGCCGACGACGGAAGAAACCCGGCAACCCGATGACGGTGGCTTCGAGCCTGTGAGAACCGAGATGAGAACCCAGCAACAGCACGAGCCGAAGCCACCGTTTCCTGCCCAGCACCAGGACAAGCCCGGGATCGAGTCCGAGCTGGATCCGCGGCCGAGATATCTGGCGCCACTGTACAAGGGCTCCGGAAAGCTCGAAGGCAAGGCCGCGCTGATCACCGGCGGAGACTCCGGCATCGGTCGAGCGGTTGCGGTGCTCTATGCACGCGAAGGCGCAGACGTCGCGATCGTGTACCTTCCGGAAGAGCAGTCCGACGCGGAGGAGACCCGCGACGCCGTCGAGCGCGAGGGTCGCCGCGCCGTGCTCATTCCGGCCGACGTCACCGATCCGGCCTCATGCCGCGACGCGGTGGAAAGAACGATCCGCGCGCTCGGCCGACTCGACATCCTCGTCAACAACGCCGCGTTCCAGCAGCATCAGGAGAGCCTCGACGCCATCACGGACGAGCAGTGGGAGCATACGTTCCGCACCAACATCTTCGGTTACTTCTACATGGCGCGCGCCGCGCTTCCCCATCTCAAACGCGGAAGCGCCATCATCAACTGCGGTTCGATCACGGGCCTGGAGGGCAGCGCGAAGCTTCTCGACTATTCGGCGACCAAGGGCGCGATCCATGCGTTCACGAAGTCGCTCGCGCAGAACCTCATCGACAAGGGCATTCGCGTGAACTGCGTTGCGCCGGGGCCGGTATGGACGCCGCTCAACCCGTCGGACAAACCGGCCGAGGAAGTGGCGAAGTTCGGACACGACACGCCGATGAAGCGTCCGGCGCAGCCGGAAGAGGTCGCGCCGGCGTTCGTGTTTTTCGCCGCCGAAGGCGACGCCAGCTACATCACCGGCGAGGTGCTGACGCTTCTCGGGGGAGAGACGACGGCGGGCTGAGCCGCAAGGTACCGCCATGGCACGCTCGATCTGGAAAGGCAGCATTTCATTCGGTCTCGTCGAGATCCCGGTCGGGATCGTCACCGGCGAGGAAGCCAACGAGCTCGCGTTCCATCAGATCGACAAGCGCACGTTCTCGCGCGTCGGCATGAATCGCGTCAACAAGGACACCGGCAAGGAAGTGCCGTGGAGCGAGATCGTTCGCGGCTACGAGTACGAGCCCGACGAATACGTGGTGCTGACCGACGAAGACCTGCGCAAGGCCAACGCGAAGGCCACCAAGACCATTGAAATCGAGGATTTCGTCGATCAGTCGGAGATCGATCCGGTCTACTACGAAAAACCGTACTATCTCGAGCCGCTGAAGAAAGGCAGCAAGAGCTACGCGCTGCTGCGCGAGACGCTCGCACGCACCGGCAAGGTCGGAATTGCGAGCGTCGTGCTGCGTACGCGCCAGCGCATGGCCGCGCTGATGGTGCGCGAAGGCTTTCTGGTCCTCGAGATGCTTCGCTATTCGTACGAGCTTCGCGATCCGAAGAAGCTCGGCATCGAAGTCCCCGACGAGGACGTGAAAAAGCTCGGCATCAGCGACCGCGAGGTCAAGCTCGCCGAGCGGCTCGTCAAGGACATGACGGCGAAGTGGAACCCGAAGAAGTACAAGGACACCTATCGCGAAGACGTGATGGCGATGATCGAGAAGAAGATCAAGTCCGGACAGACGCACGTGATCGAGGAGCCGGCGGAAGAGGAAGAAGAGGCCGCGCCGAAGCGCGAAGTCGTTGATCTCATGCCGCTCCTGAAAAAGAGCGTCGAGTCGCGCCAGGGCGGACGATCGAAAACGGATCGCGGGAGCCGTCAGGCCACAAAGAGGGCGCGCGCGAAGAGCGCGTGAAGCGCGCCGCGACATCGCGTCCTTTGGCGCGCGCGCCAGAGCTCCGCAAAAAGGCCGCTGCAGGATCGCGCCGCAAACCTTCCGGCGCTGCGTCGGCCAGTGCTTCGCGCGCGAACGGCGCAAAACCCGGCCCTTTGCCGGACTGGATTCCTCCGCAGCTCGCCACGCTCGTCACCGATGCGCCTCGCGGCGACGGCTGGCTGCACGAAATCAAGTACGACGGCTACCGCATGCTCCTGCGCGTCGACGCAGGCGAGGTAAGGCTGCTGTCGAGGAGCGCCAAGGACTGGACCGGGCAGTTTTCCCGCGTGGCCCGTGCCGCGACGCGGCTTGCCGCGCGCAGCGCGATGCTCGACGGCGAAGTCATCATTCTCGAGCCCGACGGCACGACCAGCTTTCAGAAAGTGCAGAATGCCGTCACCCGCGACAGCCAGGAGCGCTTTACGTATGCAGCGTTCGACCTGATTCACCTCGACGGCTGCGACCTGACCGGTGCCACGCTCGAAGACCGCAAGGCCGTCCTTGCCGAGCTGATCGCCGCTTCGGATACGGACGGGGTCATTCATTACAGCGACCACGTGCGCGGGCGCGGTCCGGAATTCTTTCGGGAAGCGTGCCGGCACTCGCTGGAGGGAATCGTCAGCAAGCGGGCCGACGCACCGTACTCGAACGGGCGCACCCGCGACTGGTTGAAACTGAAATGCGTGCAGACGCAGGAGTTCGTCATCGGAGGATTCAGTGAGGGGTCGGGCACGCGGACCGGCTTCGGAGCGCTTCTTCTTGGTGTGCCCTCTGGACGCGGCCTGCGCTACGCAGGCCGCGTCGGCACGGGGTTCAGTGAGGTGACGCTGCGCGAGCTTTCGCGCCGTCTGAAGCGGCTGGAACGCGCACAGATGCCGTTTCTTTCCGTGCCCGCCGATCGCCGCCATGGTGCGCACTGGGTCGAACCTGAGCTCGTCGCGGAAGTTGCGTTCATGGGGTGGACGACAGGCGGGCATGTGCGTCACCCGTCGTTCCGCGGCATTCGCGACGACAGGTCGGCCGCTGACGTGACGATCGAACAGGCGGCTCCCGCCGCCGCAATCGAAGCCGGGACGGACGACACGGAAACGGCGCGGGCGTCTACCCGCGTTGCGGGGGTAAAGATCGGCAACGCATCGAAAGTTCTGTACCCCGACATCGGGCTGACCAAGCTCGAGATCGCGCGCTACTACGAAATGGTGGCGCCGTGGATGGTGCCGCAGGTGACGGGCCGGCCGCTGACGCTGCTTCGCTGCCCGAACGGATACGACTCGGCCTGTTTCTTCCAGAAGAACGCCGAGGGCGCGCCGGAACAGGAAATCCGGCGCGTCGAGATTCCGGACCTCAAAGGCGACGTGGGCTCGACGTATCTGTACGTCGACGACGCTGCAGGCCTTGTCGCGCTGCTGCAGATGGGCGTGCTCGAAATCCATATCTGGGGCTCGCGTCAGGAAACGCTCGAGCTGCCCGACCGCATCACGTTCGACCTCGATCCCGGACCGGGAGTGACGTGGGAAGCCGTGCTCGACGGCGCGCGCCTGGTCCGCTCGACGCTCGCCGAGCTCGGGCTCGAGTCGCTCGTGATGACGACCGGCGGCAAGGGGCTGCACGTGGTCGTTCCCGTCGTGCCCGAGCTCGACTGGCCGACCGTCAAAGGTTTCACGCGCGCGCTCGTGCAGGCGGTCGTTCGCCTCGAGCCGCGGCGTTACACGGCCCACCTTGCCAAGAACCGGCGCGAGAACGTGATCTTCATCGATTATCTTCGCAACGGGCGCGGAGCGACGGCAGTCGCGCCGTATTCGACGCGCGCGCGCGCCGGTGCACCGGTTGCGGTCCCGATTTCGTGGGACGAGCTGTCACCGAAGCTGAGGCCGGACATGTTCAACGTGCGCAACCTTGCCGATCGGCTTCGCGGCATGAAGAAGGATCCGTGGCAGCAGGCGAAGCTTGCGCCGCAGTCGCTCGCGAAGGTCCTCGACGCGGCGTCCGGTGCCGTCGCGCCGCAGCGCACTCGCCGCTAGCTGCGTCGGCAGCGCATTCGGACGCGCATGTCGTGCATCACTCCGGCGTCACAATCGTCGGAGTCACGAACATGATCAGGTTCTGTTTCTGCGGATCGACCTGCTTGTGCGTGAAGAGGCTTCCGACGAGCGGAACCTGTCCGAGCACCGGCAGGCCGATCTCCGCGGTCTGCTGACCCTGGCGGATAATGCCTCCCACGACGAGCGTCTGTCCGGCGGGTATGGCCATGCTCGCAACGTTCATTCCGCGG
The DNA here is from genome assembly GCA_035571835.1 of Candidatus Limnocylindrales bacterium. Lineage (NCBI taxonomy): Bacteria > Bacillati > Chloroflexota > Candidatus Limnocylindria > Candidatus Limnocylindrales > Candidatus Limnocylindrales bacterium. Next base: position 18,466 of record DATNBU010000012.1, read on the forward strand.
CCGTGGACGGGAATTTCGGCGTCGACCTGCGTGCCCTTCACCGTGAACGCCGTCGAGAAGAAGAACGACAGCAGTTTCGATTCGGGACGCACGTCCATCGTCATGTTCCCGTCGATGCCGATGATCGGCGTGATATCGAGGGCGACTCCGGTGAAGGTGCCGAACGGATTCTGGGTGACCGCCTGGACGCGCGTGCGGTACTCTTCGGCGATCTGGTTGGTCGACGCAGTGATGTCGTCGACCATGTGAAAGACCGTCTGGCCGGAATAGACGACCACTCGCGGAGCGGTAAGGACCTTGTTGCGATTGTCGTTCTGGATCGTCGTCAGCAGCGACGCAGCGGCCGACGGCGAGAGCACGTCGTAGACGATCTGGCCGCCGGTGAAGACCGCGTTGCCGGCGGGGACGTTCTCGACCGGTGTGACGCCGGGGAATCCCTGCGGCTCGGTCACGTCCGACGGTTCGAACTCGACGCACCCTGTGGTCGGAAGCGGGAAGAAGGTTTTCACGGCGGTGAACGGCGAGACGAAGTTCTTGTTCAGCACGGGCAGCGCGCCTTCGGGGCGGTGATTGGCGTACAGCAGGTAATCGAGATCGGGCGGTCCGCCCGTCGCGTTCGAGCTGACGGCCAAGGTTTTGCCTTCGCCGTTGGTCCCGCCTGGCGTCGGCACCGCGCTTACGAGCGGCGTCGCCAGCGCAAAGCTGAGGCCCGCGTTCTTGATGAAATCCTTGTCGACCGCGACGATCCGCACGTCGATGTCGACCTGCTTCGGCGGCGCGTCGAGACGGGGGAAGCTCGTCGAACCCACCGCCTGCACGCCGCTGAGCAGCGTGCATTCCTCGACGCAGCTGCAGCTCAGCTCGACGGACTGTCCGACGGCCGCGCGAAGCAGGCGCAGCGCGTCGGTCGTCGTGACGGTTCCGCTGCCGTCGACGTCGCAGATGCAAGGTTTGGCGTCGCAGGCCGACGGCGACCCGACGGCTTTCTTCAGCGCGGCCAGCGCATCGGCCGTTTTCGGCCCGTTGCCGGTCGATTGCGGCTGACCGCAGTCGCCGAGCGCCGCGACCGCCGCAGGCGCGGCCCCGAAAGCGAACAACGTCGTGACGAGAACGATCGGGATGGAGATTCTCATGAGCGTCTCCTGCGGCCGTGCGAAAGGGTTGCGCGACCGCGACGGAAACGCCCGCTATCAGGTCGCGGGAATTGACGGAAGCACGGTCGGGCAGGCGATCCGCAGGAGCGGAGAAAAGGCAGGGCCAGGGGCCGCAGGCGTCAGTCTTTCTGCGTCTCGTCGAGGCCCGGCAGGATGGCCTTGAAGAACGCGTTCTCGACGAGCTTGCCGATGATTTCCATGATGCTCGCGTTCGGATTCTCGATCGGTCCGCTGAGCGAGGCCTTGGTCGCGACGTCGTCGGTCTTGCGGTTCTCGAGCACGTTGGCCACCACGTCCGCGGCAAACTGCTTGACCTTGTTCATCAGCGGCCGGTGCTTGTCCTGCGCCTTGTCGTAGACGTCGACATCGTGGAACAGCACCTTGACGTAACCGTCGACGGCGTTGTTGCGCACGCCGAGCTCCGAATAGAAGCCCATGAATCCCTTGGTCACGTCGATGTTCGCCTTGGCACGAAGCAGGTCGTTCATCTTGAGCAGATCGGTTTCGTTGATGCGCACGTCGAGATCGAAGTTGGGGCTTCCGGTCTGCGGATGGAACTTTGCGGTCAGCGTGCTCGGACCGCTGCCGAGGAAGCGGCCCTTGGCATCGACCGTGCCGATTCCTTCCTTGGTCTGGTTGCTGAAGTCCTTGACGTTGACGTCGAGGCTCGAGAAGAAGATCCGGTAGTTCGGCGTGGCGGTCTTGTCGATCCAGCCGAGCGTGCTGTCGGTCAGCTTGACGTTCTTTGCGCGCAGCTGAACGGCGGCATCGTTGCTGACTTCCTTCGCCTTCTGGACGGTCTGCTTCTTGATCTGCTTCGACTCGGCGGCGTTCGCCTTGGTCATCGTGTAGTCCATGTCGGCGCTTGCGACCGTCACGTCGTCGAGGTTCACCTGCTTGATCTTCGGCGCGTATTCGACGAGCCCTTTGCCCGACAGCGTGCCCTTGCGGATCGTCGCGTAGTCGTGGATGGCTCCCGTAAGGTAGGAAAGCGGGAGCTTGTCGATCTCGACCGCGGTCTTGATGCCGGCATACGGCTCGGCAAGGAAATCCGCGTTGCCGTCGATCTCGAGCGAGCCGTTGTCGAAGACGACGGCATCCGCGTGCAGGTCGGACGGATACTCGTGGTCGCGCGACTTGATGTTGCGGATGTTGGTCGCCAGCACGTTGACGTTGCTCAGATGAAGCGGCTTGAAATCGCCGTCCGGCTTGAAGACGACGTCGCCGCCGTTCACTTTGATCTCGTTGATCTTCAGCGGGTAGATCTGTTCGAACGCCTGCTGCCAGCTTTTTGCGCGCTCGTTCGCCGGAATCTTGTTGTCGATTTCCTGTTCGCCCTGGGCCTGGTCGAGGTGAAGCCTCGGCTGGTCGATGCGGAAGTTCGCGACCAGCTTGCCGCGAAGCAGCGACAGCCACTGGACGCTCGCCGTGAGGTTCGGCACGAAGGCCAGCGGCGGCTCGGGATGTGCATCCTGCCGCACGCTCCAGTCCTCGAGGTCGAGCGAGAAGCCCAGCGGATGGAAATCGAGCTTGCGGATTGCCACCTTGTAGCCTTTGAGGCTCGCGTTCATGTCGCCTTCGATCTTCCGGCGCAGGGGTTCCTCGACGAAAAACGCTGCGATGATCGAAAGGGTGACGATGAGCCCCAGGATGACGAGGAACGATCGCTGCCAGCGCGAGCGCGGCAGATGAATGGGCAGAGCCAGGGCCATGAGAGAAGATCAACACAGTACTCGGCCGCCAGCAATGTCGCGGCGCGCGAACGATCACTCAACGGGCCATCATTCGTCGCATCCCACCGGCGAGTCATGCGACGAGGCGTGATGTCGCTACGAAAACGCTCCGGATGCCGCTGTCTTTGACTCGAGCCGGCGGGTGCGAAATGTCCTCGAACGAGGGCCCGCATTGCGGGGCGACATGGTCGCAGAACACGACGTACTGGACGTACTGATCGCGGGCGCCGGTCCGACCGGCATGGTGCTGGCGCTCGAGCTGGCCATGCGCGGCATCCGGGTCCGGATCGTCGACCGCAGCCCGCGCGCCGGCTCGGCTTCGCGTGCGATGGTCGTGCATGCGCGAACGCTCGAGCTCTACCGCCGGCTCGGCCTTGCCGAAGAGATCATCGCGCACGGGATCAAGGTGGAGCGTTTCCACCTTCGCGAAGGACGGCGTGAAGCCGCATGCATTCCCGTCGGCGATTTCGGCCGCGGTCTGAGCCCGTACCCGTTCGTGCTCAGTCTTCCGCAGGACGAGCACGAGCAGATCCTCGAGCGCAAGCTCGCCGACGCGGGCGTACGCATCGAGTGGAATACGACGCTGGAGCGATTTTCCGACCTCTCCGATCGCGTGCGCGCGACCATCCGCACCGGGGACAATCGCGAAGAGGTAGTGGAAGCCGCGTGGCTGTGCGGTTGCGACGGCGCGCACAGCGCGGTGCGCGAAGGAATCGGCGTCGGATTCCCCGGCGGCACCTACGAGCAGACGTTCTACGTCACCGACGTCGAGGCCACCGGCGTCGCGACCGACGGCGACATGCACGTGAGCCTCGGTCCGAAAACCCTCTGCGTGGTCTTTCCGATCCGCACGACCGGCCGCTTCCGCCTGATCGGAATCGTGCCCGAAGAGCTGAGGTCGCGGCCGTCGGTGCGGCTGGCCGACATCGTGCCGTATGTCGAGAACCTGATCGGAATCCGCGTCGGCCGGGAGAAATGGTTTTCCACCTATCAGGTGCATCACCGCGTGGCGGATCATTTCCGCAAGGGCAGGGCGTTTCTTGCCGGCGATGCGGGCCACGTGCACAGCCCGGCCGGCGGCCAGGGCATGAACACGGGCATCGGCGACGCGATCAACCTTGCATGGAAGCTCGCCGACGTGGTGCGCGGGCGCGCCGGCGAGCGCATCCTCGAGACCTACGAGCCCGAGCGCATCGCGTTCGCGCGAACGCTGGTGGCAACCACCGACCGCGCGTTCACCGGAGCGGTCAACCGGCGGCTCGCCGGACGCTTCGTCCGGCAGGTCCTGTTTCCGTTCGTCGTACCGCGCCTGATTGCGATTCCGGCACTCCGCCTGCTGGCCTTCCGCACGCTGTCGCAGACGCGCATTCATTATCGCGACAGCCCGCTTTCCGAAGGCCGCGCCGGAACCGTTCGCGGCGGCGACCGCCTGCCGTGGGTCGAGAGCTCGGACAACTACGCACCGCTGGCTTCGCTCGACTGGCAGATTCATCTGTACGGCGCGGCGTCGCCGCAGCTCGTGGCAGATGCGAACCGGTGCGGCATCCGGATGCATGCGTTTGCGTGGAGCGCCGACGCCGAGCGTGCGGGCTTCGCGCAGGGCGCGCTCTACCTCGTGCGGCCGGACGGCCATGTGGCCGTCGCCGCGCCGGAGCAGGAGATCGGCGTGGTGCGCGCGTTTCTCGATCGCTTCGCGATTCGAAGCGCAGCGCAGTAAAGCGCCAGCGTCGACTGCCGCAGCGGCCGCAGCGCGCGTTACAGCCCAGAAAAAAGCGGGGCCGCATTGCTGCGACCCCGCTTCGTTCAGGCACTCAAGCCCGGCAATCGGTCACGGACACGAATCGATCGTGCACGTGTCGCTCTGGGCCAGCCGGCAGCCCTCCGTGCTCGAGGCCGGTCCCTGATCCGGACAGAACCCGATGTCCTCGTTGCACAGATCCTGGTCGTGACAGTTGTCCTCGAACGGCACGCAGGCCTGCGGCAGCCCGTTCAGCAGCGGGCACGCACCGAAGTCGGCTCCGCAGTTGATCGTCGGCTGGCTCGCGCACGTTCCGGTCGCGCATTGGCCGCTGATGATCGTTCCGCCGTTGTTGAAGCAGTCGAGGAGCGCGATGCACTCGCCTTCGCTGAGCGAGCCCGGCGCGGCCGTGCCTTCGCAGACATCGCTGCATTCGCTGAACTCCGGAATGATCGTGTCGCAGTCGGCGAGCTCACCGCTTACCGCGCAGTTCAGGGCCGCAGCCACGAGCTGGCGGAACAGTTGCCGCTGCTGGACGCCCTGCACGCGCACGCACAGTGCCTCGAGCACCGACGACAGGGTCGCGCCCGAAGTGGTCGACAGCGTCTCGCCGCAGACCTGGATCGGTCCGACTGCGTCGAGGAGCTCCTGCGTCACGTTGATTCCCGTGCCCTTCTTGCCCTCGGTCCCGCTGTGCGTCGCCCAGAAGCCCGGGCTCCGGCAGATCGCGCCGGTCGGCAGCGGTTCGCACTCGGAGAAGTCGCAGCGGTCTTCGACCTCGTCGCAGGTGTCGACGTTGCAGTCGACGTTGTCCGCGCAGACGCGCGGCGTGCCGGAGCAGGTTCCGTTCGTGCAGACGTCGTTCACCGTGCAGAACTGGCCGTCCTCGCACGGCGACGTGTTGTTCGGATGCGTGCACTGGCCGTCGGTGCAGATGTCGTCGGTGCACACATTGGTGTCCGCCGTGCACTGCGTTCCGTTCGGCTGTTTGCCGTCGGCCGGACATCCACCGGCGCTTCCGGTGCAGTTCTCCGCCACGTCACATTCGCCGGTCGATGCGCGGCACACGGTCGTCGAAGGACGGAATGCGTCGGTCGGGCAGCCGGCACTGTTGCCGGTGCAGTTCTCGGCCGTATCGCACACGCCGCTCGACGGGCGGCACTCGAGCGTCGACGGCTGGAACGCGTCGATCGGACAGGTCGCCGACGATCCCGTGCAGTTCTCGGGCGTGTCGCAGACGCCGCCCGATGCGCGGCACTCGGTCGTCGAAGGTACGAAGGAATCATCCGGGCAGCTGCCGGCCGATCCGGTGCAGAATTCCGCCGTATCGCAGACACCAGCGGATGGACGGCACGGAGTCGTCAGGAAGCTGTCGTCCGGACACGTGGCCGAGCTCCCGGTGCAGAGCTCGGCGCCGTCGCACACTCCGGTTCCGGGGCGGCACGTGACGGTGCTTGCCGTGAACTGGTCGGTGGGACACGTCTTGTCGACGCCGTTGCAGATATCGGCAACGTCACAGACGCCGGCCGATGCGCGGCACACGAACGCCGTGCCGCGCACGGAGTCGGCGGGACACGTCGCGCTCGTGCCCGAGCAGCTCTCGGGCGTGTCGCAGACACCGCCGGATGCGCGGCACTCCGTGGTCGACGCGACGAACGAATCGTTCGGACAGCTCGGGCTCGCGCCGTTGCAGACTTCCGCGATGTCGCAGACACCGGCCGTTGTCCGGCACGTCGTCGTACTGGTGAGCAGGGTGTCCGTCGGGCACGCCCCGCTCGAGCCGGTGCAGTTTTCGGCCACGTCGCAAACACCGCCGGACGCACGGCACACCGTGGTGGACGGCGTGAACGTATCGGCCGGGCATGCTCCGCTGGCACCGGTGCAGTTCTCTGCCGGATCGCAGACGCCGGTCGACGCGCGGCATACGACGGTGGTCGGCGACAGGTCGTCGGCCGGGCACGCTGCACTCGAACCGGTGCAGTTCTCAGCCAGGTCGCATACTCCGGTCGACGCGCGGCAGGTCGTCGTGGACGGCGACAGGCTGTCGCTCGGGCACGTCGCGCTCGAGCCGGTGCAGCGCTCGGCCGGATCACACACGCCCGTCGAAGCGCGGCAGATCGTCGTCGACGGCGTGAACGGGAACGTGCAGCCGAAGCCGTCGGCGTTCACGTTGCTCGGATCGCAGACGGCGTCGGTGCAGTCGCTGTTGTCGACGCAGTCGGCGTTGCTCGTGCACTGCGGAATCGGAAGCGTCGTCTCGACCGTCTCGCAGTTGCACTTCGACTTGGTGCCGGGGAGCGCATCGAGGCGCGTCGGACAGTCTGTCGCATCCGCATTCTGACGCCACGTCGAGCAGACGCTGATGTCGAAGAAGCCATCGCCGTTGGTATCGGCGCACTCGGCGGTGACATTGCTGACTGGAACTCCGATGGTCTGGCTGCTCGAGATGTCGCCGCAGACGTCTCCGTCCTGGGTTCCGCCGGCAAGAGCCGGGTCGATCACGGCCACGGTACAGTCGTTGTTGGTCGAGTTGAGGGCATCGGGGCCGAGGTAGAAACCGATGTCGTATCGCTGCGTCGCGTGCGATTCGACGTGAAGGATTCCATTGAACGTGAACGTGTCGCCGATGAACTGGCAGTCGTGGCTCGTGCCTGTGACCTCGACGAACGCGACCGCGATATCTTCGGCCGTGCAGTTGAGGTCGCCGCCGGCAGCTTCACCGAGGCACGCGTCTCCGACGGCGCGCGCCGACATCGGCGAGCTGACCAGCGCGAAGGTGGCCAGCGCAGCGAAGAAGCGCACAGACCGTGAAAACAGATTTTTTGGGATGTCTTCGTTCATAGCTCGTCTCATGTGATGTATCCCCCGTCGGCCCTTTCCATCTCGTAGTCCGACAGTCTGCGGTTTCGTTTTTCTCGTCTCGTGCCGCCGCTCCGGCGACGCGTTCGTTGCGATGCACCGTTTTGAAATCGGAACAATGAGCGGCTGACGTCATGCCGCAAGACCCACGAACGGGGACTCGTCAATTTGCTCTTTGTGTCTGCGGCAAGAGGCCGTGCAGCGGGAGTGCAGATTTTTTGCGGAGTTTGTGAACAGCGTCGTGCGTCGCCGGCGTTGACGACGCGCGACTTCTGTCACGCGATGGAGTTTCAATTTTTTCGAATGAGTGGCGGGCGGGAGAGGAAAATATCCGACTTGTCACATACATGCGGCATTTCGCACGGGGGATAGCGCCTCGTTTCGGGGATGGTCTGAGACACCCGGTCGATCACATCGAGACGCGTATGAAAAAAAGGCGGGGCCGCATCTGCGACCCCGCCTCTTGTCCGCACCTTGCGGTGCCGGCCCGTCAGGCTCCAGCCAGAGAACCTGACGCTACGGACACGACACGATCGTACACTGGTTGCTCTGTGCCTCCCTGCACGCGGCATCGCTCGTTGCCGGACTGCTGTCCGGACAGAAGCCGATGTCCTCGTTGCAGAGCTCCTGGTCATGACAGTTGTCTTCGAGCGGTACGCACGCCTGCGGCAGTCCGTTGAAGTCCGGACACGGACCGAAGTCGCCGCCGCAGTTGGTCTGCGGCTGGCTCGCGCAGGTGCCCAGTGAACACTGGTCGCCGATCATTTCGCCGCCGTTGTTGAAGCAGTCGAGAAGCGCGATGCATTCGCCCTCCGTCGGCGCGTTCTGATCCGCAGTGCCCTCGCAGACGTCACTGCACGCGTCGAATTCCGGAATGATCAGGTTGCAGAAGTTCGCGACACCGGTAACCGCGCAGTTGAGCGCCGCAGCGACCAGCTGACGATACAGCTGCAACGTCGAATCTCCCTGTACGCGCACGCACAGCGCCTCGAGAGCCGATGTGAGACCGAGCCCGTCGAGGAACGGCTTGCTGGTGTTGCTGGTGGTCGAGATCGTCTGGCCGCAGACCTGCAGCGGTCCGACGAGATCCAGCAGCTCCTGCGTGATGTTCGTGGCGCTGCCTTTCTTCGCTTCCGATCCCGCATGCGTGGCCCAGAATCCGGCGGTCCGGCAGATCTCGCCGTCCGGAATCGCGGGCTCGCACTCGGTGAAGTCGCATTTGTCTTCGGCCTCGTTGCACGTGTCGACGCTGCACTCTTTTCCATCGTCGCAGACGAGTGGAGTTCCCGCGCAGATGCCGCCGGAGCAGACGTCGTTGGTCGTGCAGAACGCGCCGTCGTCACATGGATCGTTGTTGTCCGGGTGCGTGCAGACGCCGCCCTCGCAGACATCGTCGGTGCAGACCTGCCCATCGTCCGGACATGGCGTCCCGTTGTCGGCCGGAGTGTCGGCAGGGCAGTCCGGCGAGCTGCCGGTGCACCGGTCGTCGGCGTCGCAGACCCCCGACGCAGCCCGGCAGATCGTCGTCGACGGAGCATTCGGGAACACGCAGCCGAACCCGTCGGCATTCGGGTTGCTGGGATCGCACACGTCGCTCGTGCAGATCTGCCCGTCGTCGCATTCGGCATCGCTCGCGCATTGCGGCACCGCAAGGGTCGTGTCGACCTGCTCGCAGTTGCACTTCGATTTCGTGCCGGGAAGCGCATGGGCTTCATCCGGGCAGTCGGTGCTGCTCGCCTGCTGGCGCCATGTGGAGCACGTGCTGACATCGAAGAATCCGTCCCCGTTGGTATCCGCACACACCGCAGTCACACCCGTGACGGGAACCAGGAATTCCATCGCGCTCGAGACGTCACCGCACACGTCGCCGTCCTGGGTACCGCCGATGGCGTTGGGATCGATGACCGTGACGGTGCAGCTCGAATCGGTCGACGTATAGGCGTTGGGGCCAAGGTAGAAGCCTACGTCGTACCGGTTCGTCGCATGCGAGACGACGTGCAGGAAGCCGTCGAACGTGAACGTGTCGCCGAAGCCGCTGCAGCCGTCCGGAACATTGGTGATCTCGATGTTCGCGATCGCGATGTCCTCGGCCGTGCAGTTTGCATCCTGGCCGTAGGCCTCTTTGAGGCAGTCTTCGGCGAAGGCCGGCTTGGCGGCGCCGAGCGCGGCGACTGCGACCAACGCGAGTGCGATTCGGAATAGTGCAGAAGTGCAGGAATTTGTCTTGTTGCGTGTCTTTCTCATATTACCCCCGCGTCGCCCGTTGCTGTGCGGACGACTCGATTGGTTTGCTGCGAACACCCGAAAGAGCGCCGGCATTCGTACCTCCCAGGCCGGCGCGTTGGTTTACATACACACGGGAACGTTGGCTGCGCTCAGGATGCTCGCAAGACCCACGGCCGAGGCTGGCTGCACCCGGCGGGAGGGTCGTCGAATCGATGCACACCGCGTCGTGTGTGCGGCATTTCGGCTTTTTTTGGCTGCGCCGTGAAAGGGTCTGCGCCGACGCGGGCGAGTTTTCGATTCCCCACATGACGTTCAAATTTCCCGCGGGCGAGGGATGACTTCTTTCAGGCCGCACACGCATTGCCGCAGATTCGAATGGGGGATGAGCCCGCGATGAAGTGGATGCGGGATTTGCGCCGCAACCTTGCCGCACGAACGGCGTTGATGCGCGAAAGCCTCTGTCGCCGATGAGCACGGTTTCACAGATCGCTGCGCACGAGCCGGCGACTCACTTCGGCCGCTTGCCTTGACTGCGGCCACATCCCCGGCGTATGAGGCCCGCTGTGACCAAAGGGCTGAGGAAACTGTGGAACAGGCGTATCGCGGCGTTTGCCGTTGCAGCGCTGGTTCTGCTTCCGACGGCTCTCAGCGGCCACCGTCACGAAAGCGGCGATCCAGCCGCGTCCGCCGGCTGCGCAGTCTGCGTCTCCACGCAGCATTCGCCGGCGACTGTCGCGGCTGCTCCGCAGCTCGCCTCCATCCTGCTTCCGCCCACGGTGATCGATGTTTCGGTTGCCCTGGCTCCCGCGCACGTCTTCCAGCGGCCGCTGTCCGGCCGCGCTCCTCCGCTCGCCACGACCACACCAGTCGCCTGATCCCGCATCGATGACGGAGCGCGCAACGCGCGCCACGCCGTTCGATGTGTACCGTTGTGGTTCGCCGCCCGAGGAGGATTTCTCGTGCAACATGCATCGAGTGTGCGTGGGTTGGCAGGCATCGTGCCTGGCTCCCATCGATGGAAATCGTGGAAGGCCGGAAGATTTCCGGCGCTGATCGCCGCAGCCGCATTGGGACTGCGACCGCAAGCCGCATGCGCCGACGCGGATGCCGACCTGCTCCGCGAGCTGCGCCAGCAGATGCGGCAGATGCAGCAGCAGATGAATCAGATCGAGCAGAAGATCGAGCAGGTCGAACGGCGAAAAGGCATTCGACCCGCCGTCGCGGCTTCGCCGGAGGCGTCTGCGCAAACGCCGGCGCCGGGCGCTTCACCGGCAGGCTCTGCGGTGAGCTCACCGGCGGCGACCGCCAGTGCACCGGCGGCGACCGGCACCGCTTCGACTGCCGGCGCTTCGGCCACGACTGCGGCGGCTTCGGCCGCGAGCGCTGCGCCACCATCGCAGTTGCCGCCGTGGCTTCACGGCCAGCCGCTCACCGTAGCGAGCGCGGGGTCGAGCTACATGAACATCAGCTTCGACACGATCGTCGACGCCGGCACGTCCACCGACAGCCACGTGCACCAGCTCCAGCTCGGCGACCACGACCCGGACCAGCGCGGCTTCTCGCTGCGCAACGCCGAGCTGGCCGTCGACGGCGCGGTCGATCCGTACTTCAAGGCGTTCGCCAACGTCGTCTTCAAGCTCGACGACGGCAACGAGACCGAAGTCGAGCTCGAGGAAGCCTACGGGCTGTCGACGTCGCTTCCGTGGAACCTGCAGGTCAAGGCCGGGCAGTACTTCGCCGAATTCGGCCGCCAGAATTCGGTGCACCCGCACGCGTGGGCGTTCGTCGACGAGCCGCTGATCATGGGTCGCGTGCTCGGCGGCGACGGGCTGCGCAACGTCGGCGCCCGCGTCTCGTGGCTCGCGCCGACGCCGTTCTACACCGAGCTCTTCCTGAGCATCTTCAACGGCGAAGGCGGCACCGCGTTCAGCTTCCGCGACTCGGAGAACACGTACGGTCGCAGGCCCGTCGATCGCAGCATCCATGCGTTCTCGGACCTGCTGTTCGTGCCGCGCATCGCCACGTCGTTCGACCTGACCGACACGCAGACGCTGGTCTTCGGCGCATCGGGCGCATTCGGACCGAACGACAGCGGCCACCACACCGACACCGAAATCTACGGCACCGACCTGTACTGGAAATGGCGTCCGGTGCGCGCGCAGCAGGGTTTTCCGTTCGTCTCGTCGCAGACCGAGCTGATGCTGCGCCGCTACGAAGCCGCCGAAGACCTGTCCGCCGCGCTTCCGCACCAGATGCTCGAGGACTACGGCGGATACTCGCAGCTGCTGTGGGGATTCCGCATGAACTGGGTCGCGGGGCTGCGCGGCGAATACGTGACGGCCAACAACCGCAGCTTCGACGTCGACGAGCGCGGCCATCGCACGAGGATCTCGCCGAACATCACGTGGTATCCGACCGAGTTCTCCAAGCTGCGCCTCCAGTACAACTACGACCACGGCCAGGCCTTCGGCGACGAGCACTCGGTCTGGCTGCAGGCCGAATTCACACTCGGCGCGCACGGCGCGCACAAATTCTAGGAGCCCTGAGCATGAAACTTTCCAATTCGATTCGAACGCGATGCCGCATTGCGGGCGTCGTACTGGCAGCGCTTGCGATGCTGGCCTGCGGCCGCGATGCGCAGGCGAAGCTGAACGTGGTGGCGACGCTTCCCGACCTCGCCGCGATCGCGCAGGCGATCGCCGGCGACAAGGCCGACGTCAAGTGCATCGGCAAGCCGAACGAAGACCCGCACTACATCCAGGCCAAGCCGAGCTTCATCGTCACGCTGAACAACGCCGACGTGCTGATCCAGAACGGCCTCGACCTGGAAATCGGATGGCTGCCGGCGCTCGTCGACCAGACCCGCAACGCGAAGATCCGCGCCGGCGCGCCGGGTCTGGTGACCGCGGCCGAAGGCGTGCCGCTGCTGGAGATCCCGACCGCGCCGGTCACGCGCGCCGAGGGCGACGTGCATCCGGGCGGGAATCCGCATTTCTCGATCGATCCGGAGAACGCGAAGATCATGGCGAAGAACATCGCCGGCGGTCTTGCGCGCGTGGATCCCGCCGACTCTGCGGTCTTCCAGGCGAACCTGGAGACGCTGCTCGCGCGCATCCAGGATTCCGAGACCGCGTGCCTGCAGGCGATGGAGCCGTATCGCGGCACCAAGGTCGTCACGTACCACAAGAGCCTCACGTACTTCTGCCAGCGCTTCGGCCTGACCGAAGTCGGAACGATCGAGCCGAAGCCGGGAATTCCGCCGTCGCCGTCGCACATCACCGATCTGATCGAGCTGATGAAGCGTGAGAACGTGAAGCTGATCCTGATGGAGCCGTGGCACGAGCGCCGCACGCCGGACCTCGTCGCGCAGCAGACCGGCGCAAAAGTCGTCGAGTTCGCCGCGCAGGTCGGCGGCAGCGCCGACATCCCCGACTATCCCGCGCTTTGCCGGAGCATCACGACCCAGCTCGTCGATGCGCTGAAGAAATAGGAGCGAGGATCCTGTTGAACACCCTCATCGAATTTCGTGACGTCACGCTCGGCTACCGCCGGCACGTCGTGCTGTCCGGGCTCAGCTTTGCGATCGACGAAGGCGAGTTCTTCGGAATCGTCGGCGCCAACGGCTCGGGCAAGACCACGATCCTGCGCGCGATGCTCGGAATCATCTCTCCGACGGCAGGCCGCATCGAGTTCGCCGGACGCCAAGAGCGGATGCGCTTCGGGTACGTGCCGCAGAAGGCCCACATCGACGAGCTGTTCCCGTTCACGGCGCGCGAGATCGTACTGATGGGCCGCTACGGCCTGCTGCCTCCCGGCCGCCGTCCGACCGACGAGGACCGGCGCATTGCCGAGCAGCAACTCGAGCACGTCGGCATCGGCGCGCTTGCCGGCAAGCGGTTTCGCGACATGTCGGGAGGCCAGAAGCAGCGCACGCTGTTCGCGCGCGCGCTGGCTGCCGAGGCGAAGGTGCTGCTGATGGACGAGCCGACCGAAGGCATGGACCTCGAAGGCCAGCACGCGATTCTGGAGCTGATCGGTCGCCTCCGCGCCGAAAGCGGCGTCAGCGTCGTGTACGTCACGCATCGCCTCAACGAGCTCGCAGACTCCGCGGAGCGTCTGCTGCTGCTTCACGACGGACAGGTGCAGGTCGGTCCGACCGAGGAGCTGCTGACGCCACAGGTGCTGTACCAGATGTACGGCGTTCACGCGGCGGTCGAGATGGTGGCCGGCAAGCGGGTGATCGTTCTATGAGCAAGCTCGTCGAGATGTTCCAGCAGGATTTCATGATCAACGTGCTTGCCGGCACGATGATCGTAGCCGCCATCTGCTCGTACCTCGGGGTGTTCATCGTGCTGCGGCGTGCGGTGTTCGTGGGAGCGGCGCTCGCGCAGGTCAGCTCGCTCGGCGTCGCGCTGGCGCTGTTCCTGACCGGGATCCTCGAGAGCTGGCACGGCATGCATGCCGAGCTGCCGCCGCAGCCGATCGCGCTCGCGCTGACGGTGGTTGCGGCGGTGGCGATGGCAGCGCAGCGGCGCGAAGGGCACCTTCCGCGCGAGACGCTGATCGGCGTCTCTTATGCGGCCGCGTCGGGCCTTGCGATCCTCGTGGTCGCGGTCAGCACCCACGCAGAGTCCGAAGTGCTCAACCTGATGTTCGGCAACGTGCTCGCGATCGACAGCGGCGAGGTCTTCCTGCTCGCGATGCTCGGGCTGTCGGTCGCGATCGTGCACGCGGTATTCTTCAAGGAGTTCGTGTTCGTATCGTTCGATCCCGACATGGCGACAGCTCTCGGGGTCAACGCGCGGCTGTGGAACGTCGTGCTGTTCCTGACGATCGGCGTCACCATCTCGCTCGCGATCCGTGCCGCCGGCGCGCTCGTCGTGTTCGATTTCCTCGTGCTGCCGGCGGCCACCGCGCTGGTTCTCGGCCGCAGCATCCGGTTCGCATTCGCCACGGCGATCGTGGTCGGGGTCGCGAGCAGCGTGGCCGGCATCTCGATCTCGTACGTTGCCGATCTGCCGAGCGGGCCGACGATCGTCGCGGTCAGCACTGCTGTGCTGCTTACGGTGATGGCGGGTCGCAAGCTCGCGACCTGAGAAGTCCGTTCAGGCCGGCCGCTGCCAGCACGACCGTCGCCAGATCGGACGGCGTATGCATGCGCGGCTCTCCGAAAAAGGTACTGACGACGAGAAACGCGACGAACACCGATCCGAGCAGCGGCAGAAGAAAACCGTTCGAGCGATAGAGGCATACCGTTCCGGCCAGCGCGAAGGGAATCAGCAGCAGGTACGAAGTGACCCACGCCCAGATCGGAGACAGCCCCATCCCCATCCAGCTCGCCGTCAGCTGGACAGTCTGCGTCGGACGATACACGCCGACGGTGCGACCGAGCCGGGCCGCGATCACGAGGGGAAGGCGATCGAGATGGGCGGACATGTTGTGCAGGGCGGCGCGGATACAGATGGGGCTTTGCTCGGATCGGTCGAGTCCTTTCGCTTCGCCCCATCCGCATCCGTCGAACGCCATGCCGTTGTAGAAGTATCCAAGGAACTCGCCGCCATAGGTCCATGGCGGGCAGTTGCCGGCGAGCAGCGCAGGGCCGGAATTGGTCGAAAGAATGACCGGCTGGGCGAAGCGCCTGCTGTTGTAGATGGTCCACGGTGAGATCACCGTAACGAAAGCGAGTACGGCGCCGACGAGCCATGAAATCCTCTGGCTCGGCGCGAGCCCCGGGACGCGAAAGAGCACGGGCGCGACGACGATGGCGAGAAGCGCGGACTGCTCGGAGCGAACCAGCGCCAGCAACCCGCAGACTGCACCAACGCCTAAGCAGCGATGGAGGGTTGGATCATCGCGAAGGTTGGCGACGAGAAGCATGAAGATGCCGATCAGCACAAGACCGAGAGGCTCCGACAGCACGTTGGCCTCGACGACCCAGAACCCCGGGTACAGAGCGGCAGCGAACGCGGCGAGTATGCCGGACCTGTTGCCCGCGTAGCGACGTCCGACCGCCCCGGCCACGGCGATGAGCGCCAGTCCGACGACGACGGTCGTCAGCTGGTGTGCACGAAGGCTACGGCCGCCGAGCGCCGAGACGAGACCCAGCAGCGTCACCCAGGCGGGAGGATGGTGCGCGATCGGCTGGCCGACGTCGCCCCAGCCCGATGTGTAGCCAAGACCATCCGCGAGACGCAGCGCCTCGACGCTGTAGGAGAACCCATCGCCGCCGACAAAAGGTCGCCCGTCGGTGAATACGCAAGTCAGGCGGACCGCCGCGCCAAGCGCAACGGCTGCCAGGACTCCAACGCGAAAACGCGCATCGGGGCGCTGGTCATTCTCAGTGCTGCGAAGGCACATTGGATGCCACCAGCCACCACAACATGGCGGCAATGCTACGGCGAGCAGACGGCGGCTGTGGCGCGGACGCCGTTGCCGCAGGGACTTACTTTGCGAGCCCTTTCACTTTCTCGGTCATCTCCGGCACGGCCTGGAACAGGTCGGCGACGAGCCCGTAGTCGGCAACCTGGAAGATCGGCGCTTCGGCGTCCTTGTTGATCGCGACGATGACCTTCGAGTCCTTCATGCCGGCCAGATGCTGGATCGCACCCGAGATGCCGACGGCGACGTACAAGGTCGGCGCGACGACTTTTCCGGTCTGTCCGACCTGGAGGTCGTTCGGTACGTAGCCGGCGTCGACGGCGGCGCGGCTTGCGCCCATCGCGGCGCCGAGCGCATCGCACAGCGGCGCGAGCACGGTCGTGAAGTTCTCACCGTTCTTGAGGCCGCGCCCCCCGGAGACGACGCGCGTGGCTTCGGTGAGCACCGGGCGGTCGGACTTGGTCTCTTCGATGCTGACGAACTTCGCGGGCTTGGCCGGAGCCGGCGGCGTGATCGAAAGCGCTTCGACCGCAGCGCCGGATCCCGTTGCGGCCTCGAATGCCGTCGTGCGTACAGAGATCACTTTCTTGTCGGCGACGAGCTCGACGGTCGCGAGGACGTTGCCCGCGTTCATCGGGCGCACCATCGTTCCGTCGGCGTTGATCTCGGTGACGTCGCTCGCGATCGCCGCGTCCATCGCAGCGGCAAGTCTCGGCGCGATGTCGCGGCCCTTGCTGGTGGCAGCAAAAACGACGGTGTCGGCGCCGACCGCTTCGGCGACAGCCTTCAGCGTCAGCGCGGTCACGTCGGCGAGCGCATGCTCGACGGCGGGATTGTCGACCGTGACGACCTTGTCCGCCCCGAGATTCGCGGCCTGCGCCGCGACTTCGCCGATGCCCGAACCGAGCACTGCGAGGATGGCCTGTCCGCCGCCCATCGACGCAAGCTTCTTTGCTGCGGTTACGGCGACCGCCGTCGCCTTGGGCAGCTTTCCGTGGGCGTGCTCTGCGTAAACAAGAACGTTGCTCACTTCTGTCTCCTGTCGTGCGCCCGCAGGATATCGCGTGGCGCCGGAAATCGTGGATCCGTCAGAATCGTCGCCGACTCAGCCGTCAAACCTTCGCTCGACTCAGCCGTCAGAGAACCTTCGCTTCGCTCTGGAGGACGCGCAGAAGCTCATCCACCGAATCGACCTTGCGGCCGGCCGAGCGCGCAGGCGGCGGCGTGACCTTCCTGATGCGAAGACGCGGCGTCAGATCCACGCCGAGGCTGGCGGCATCGATCTCTTCGAGCGGCTTCTTGCGGGCCTTCATGATGCCCGGCAGCGATGCATAGCGCGGCTCGTTCAGGCGAAGGTCGTTGGTGATGATGGCCGGCAGCGGAACCTCGACGGTTTCCATGCCGCCGTCGACTTCGCGCATCAGCGTTGCCGACGTCTTGTCGGCCGAGAGCGTCAGCTTCGAGATGAACGTGGCCTGCGGCCAGCCCAGCAGCTGCGCGAGCATCTGGCCGACTTCGTTCGAGTCGTCGTCGGTCGCCTGCTTGCCCATCAGCACGAACGCGGGCTGCTCTTTCTCGATCACCTTGACGAGAATTCGCGCGACCACCGTCGGATCCGGACGCTCGGCCTTGACGAGGATCGCGCGGTCGGCGCCCATAGCGAGCGTGGTCCGCAGCTGTTCCTGGGCCTCCGACGGCCCGACGGTCACGACGATGACCTCGACGCCGCCCTGGGCCTCCTTGATGCGCAGAGCCTCCTCGACGGCGATTTCGTCGAAGGGGTTCACGACCCATTTCAGACCAGACTCGACGATTCCGGTGCCCTCGGGGTTCACCTTGATCGTCGATTCGTTATCCGGCACGCGCTTGGCGGTGACCAGAATCTTCACGCTGAGTAGCCTCCTCGGATAGTTGAAAGGCGCCGTCCCCGGGCGCTGTTTCCGCGCAGTGGAACCCGCGGCGGGTACCATGCGAAGGCTTGTGACGCAACTGTCAGTTGGGCCTGTTGCCTCGCGAACGCGGGCACGCAAAGAAGCACCCATGGGCACGATCGGCACCAGTGGAAAGATCCTCCTGTTCGGCCAGGCACAGTTCGGCCAGAAGGTTTTCGAGGAGCTCGTTCGCCGCGGCCACGAGGTCGTTGCGGTCTGTCCGCCGCCGGACGCCGCCGGCAAACCGGACGATCCGCTCAAGGCCGCGGCCGTCGCCGCGGGCGTGCGCGTCGTGCAACGCAGGAGCTATCGCGGCGCGGATGCGGCCGCAGAGACCGGTGCCGCGTCGGCCGATCTTGCCGTGCTCGCGTACGTCACGCAGATCATTCCGTCGGCGGTGCTCGATGCCCCGCGATTCGGCTCGATCTGTTTTCATCCGTCGCTGCTTCCGGCGTATCGCGGAGGATCGGCGATCAACTGGCAGATCATCGACGGATGCACGAAGAGCGGCGTGACGCTTTTTCGTCCCGACGACGGCATCGACGAAGGACCGATCCTTCTTCAGAAAGAGCTCGAGATCGGATGCGACGATACTGCGGGCTCGTTCTACTACGGCAAGGTTTTCGACGCGGGCGTGACGGCGACCGTCGAATGCGCCGAGCTCGTGCTTGCGGGAAAGGCGAACGGCAAAGCACAGGACGAATCGCTCGCGACGTACGAGCCGCTGTGCCGCAGCGAGCATGCCCACGTCGACTGGGCGCGCTCGGTGCGGCAGGTGCACAACCTGATCCGCGGATGCGATCCGTCGCCGGGAGCCCACAGCGAGATCGGCGAACGCTCGGTGCGCCTGTACGGATCGAAGATCGCGTCGTCACGCGACCGCTCGGCTCCCGGAACTGTGCTCGCCGTCACCAGCTCCGGTGTCGAGATCGCAGCTGCCGGGGGAAGCGTCCTCATCGCGAAGCTCGGTGTGGACGGCAAGAAGATCGCGGCGATCGAGGCCGCGTCGGCGCTCGGTCTCGCGCCGGGCTCGAGATTCGGCGTAGACCGGCCATGAAGAAATCGGGGACAGACACCGATTTCCCGAAATCGGTGTCTGTCCCCGATTTTTCGCTCCATTTCGACGTCGAGCCTGATCGCGAATCGGTGCGCCGGGGTCTCGCTGCGCACGTCCGCACCATCCTGAACATCTTCAAAAACGCCGGCGACTTTTTGCCGCTTCGGCGATTAATCGCTCCCCAATGGAGGGCTTCCGTGGCAAGGTAGATCGTCAGGTTCTGCGTGCGTCCGATCACGTTCTGGGGGAATCCAATATGGTCCGTTCTCGTGTGGTTTCAGGAGCCATCCTTGCGCTGATGGCGGTCTCGGGCACTTCGCTTGCCGATCAGCAGACTTCCGGTCAGCAGAAATGTCTTAACAAGGTTTCAGGCGGCGGCCGCAAAGTGACGAGCAGCACGATTCGCAACTCGTCCGACTGCATGAAGAAAGGCTCCGCGGGTTCCCTGCCTCCGGGAACCACCGCCCAGGATTGTCTGTTCGCCGATCTCAAGGGGCGCATCGCGAAGGCCCGCCTCAAGGTCGATTCGGCGGGGCAGAGCTACTGCATCTCGCCGGTGCCGCCCGATTTCGGATACACCGACTCGACTCTGGTCGGCGATGCGCACGAAGACGAAGCCGTCGCGCTGGTTCCGGATTGTTTCGGCAGTGATCTCGACGCCGCGCTCGCCGGGCCGCTTGCTGCCGATCCCAGTGCGAAGTGCTCCGCGGGTACGCTCAGCGCCACATCGCGGATCTCCGATGCGATGCTCAAGCAGTATCTCGGCTGCATGAAAACCGGCCTGAAGGACGGTTCGATCACCGATGCCGCCGGCCTGACTCTATGCCTCGACGCAATCACCGCCGATCCGAAAGGGACGGTCGCCAAGGCCGTTTCCAAGGCGCAGGGCAAGATCGAGTCGCTCTGCCCTGCAGCTCCGGGACCGTTCTTCCCCGAGCTCGACGGTGCGGGCGAGCTCTGCGACCGCTACGGCCTTGCGCTCCCGCTCAACGCTTCCACGCTGACGACCTGTCTCAGCAACCGCATGCGCTGCCGGATCTGCCGGACGGTGAACGCCGCGCAGGATCTCTCGCGTAACTGCGATCTGTTCGACGACGGAAGCATCGATGGAACCTGCCCGCAGTGTCCGAACGGCGTCGTCGATTCGGGCGAGCAGTGCGACGACGGCAACGCGAGCAACAACGACCTGTGCGTCGGCAACTGCGTCGATGCGACCTGCGGCGACGGCTTCGTCCGTACGGGAGCGGAAGAATGCGACAACGGCGACGCGAACAGCGACACCACTCCGAACGCATGCCGAGAAGACTGCACGCTGCCGTTCTGCGGCGACGGCGTCATCGACAATGCGAATGGTGAAAGCTGCGACGAAGGCGGCGTCAATACGCCGACGTGCGATGCCGACTGCACGCTGCCGACCTGCCATGACGGCACGCTCAACCTTCTCGCCGGCGAGCAGTGCGACGACGGCAACACCGTCAACACCGACGCGTGCGTCGGCAACTGCCAGACCGCGACCTGCGGCGACGGATACGTTCGATCCGGCCTCGAAAACTGCGACGGCGGCGACTGCTGCACGCTGCTGTGCACGTACGCGCTCCCGGGTACGTCGTGCACCGGTACGGCAACGACGTGCGTCGCGCCGCAGTGCAACGCTTCCGGCGCGTGCCTGAACCTGCCGACCAACGAAGGCGGCACGTGCGACGACGGGACGATCTGCACTCCCACGTCCACTTGCCAGAGCGGCTCCTGCGTCGGCATCTATGGCGGCGTCGGGGCGGCCTGCGACTGGGCCGTCGTCGGCGCGACCGGCGGCAACACCGAGCTCATCAGCCTGAACGCCATGCAGTCGCTCGGCGGCGGCGACTGGTGCGGCAACACCGGAAACTTCGTCGTGAGCTCGTCGTTCAGCGGTGACATCGTCGCGACCGACGACGACTCGGGCGTGGCCATGGTCTTTGCCGACCTCATCACCGTCAACGGCGGCGACATCGTCACGAACAACTTCCGCGTGAACTCGACCTTGGTCGGCAGCGTGAGCCTGCCCGGCGTTCCGGGCATATCGACGATCGCGCCGGGACAGCACGTGCTGAAGAACCCGAACCCGACGTTCTACGACACGACCGGCACCGATCCGCGCGTCGCCAGGTGCCAGACCGCGCAGGCGAGCATCCCCACGACCAAGGCGAACCTCGACGGCCTCGCGGGCGGGATCAACCTTGGCACGCTTCTGAAGGATCTGGACATCAACGGGACGACGCGCAACGTGACGGCGGCGGTCGCCGGCGCAGTCAACGTCTACGACACGCAGTTCCTCAACGGCACCGGCGCCAACGTGACGATCACGCTGGATGGCGGCGGAAACGCGAACACGGTCATGGTCTTCCGCATCTCGGACCGCATGAACACCGGATCGAACTGGATCTTCAACCTGACGAACGGGCTGACGGCGAACCACCTGCTGTTCTACGTGGCCAAGACGAGCGGCATCGAGAACTGCGCCCTCGGCCTCAGCAACACCGGGGGCGGTACGATCTTCTGTCCGCGCCAGCAGGTGCACGTGAACTCGGGCACGATCTGGTCGGGCGCCGCCTACGGCGGCGACAGCGGATCGAAGGGCCAGATCAGCATCGGAGCTTCCGCCCAGCTCACCTACGTCCCGTTCACGGCGGCGCTGCCCTGACAGAGAAAATGGGGACAGGTACATTTAATTTTTGCGCGCAAATTCGCGCTGGGCGAATTTGCAGCAGTTTTTTAAATGTACCTGTCCCCTTTATTTTTGTGCCGATAATTCGAAGCCTTCGTAGCCGTTTGCGGCGATCGCGTCGGCCTTTTCGACGTATTCGGGAAATCCCAGGTACGGCATGAACACGCGCGGTTTGCCGGGGATGTTCGCGCCGATGTACCACGAGTTGCACGTCGGATAGAGCGTCGCATCGGCGATCTCGTTGACGTGCAGGGCCCACGCGTTCTCCGCGTCGCGGTTCGGCTCGATGCTGCTTTTGCCGCTGCTTCGCAGGTACGCGATGCAAGCGGAGATCCAGTTCACGTGCTGCTCGATCGACGGCACCATGTTGGAAAGCACCGACGGGCTTCCCGGGCCGGTGATGAAGAACAGGTTTGGAAATCCCGCCGTCGCAAGGCCCAGATACGTGCGCGGCCCTTCCGACCATTTCTGCCGCAGCGCGAGGCCGTCCCGTCCGCGGATGTCGACGGCGAGCAGCGCACCGGTCATCGCATCGAACCCGGTCGCGAAAACGATCGCATCCACTTCATACTCGACGCCGCCCGCGGTGAGGCCTCCGGGCGTCAGCGCTTCGATCGGCCGCGACGTGACGTCGATGAGCGTCACGTTCGGCCGGTTGAACGTCTCGTAGTAGTGCGTGTCGCTGCACAGGCGCTTGCAGCCGAGCACGGTACGCGGCGTCAGCAGATCGGCGACTTCGCGGTCGCGTACGATCTCACGGATCTTCGCACGCACGAAGTCGGCGGCGGTGTCGTTGGCTTCGCGGCTCGTGATCAGGTCGCTGAACGCGCCGAGGAACGGAAGCCCTCCGCTCTCCCAGCGGCGCTCGTATTCGGCCAGTCGTTCCTGCTCGCTGACGTCGAGCGCCGCGACCTCTTCGCTTCGCGTGTTGAAGCCGAACGGCATTCCGGCCGCGCGGCTGCGCAGCTCGGCATAGTCCTTCTTGATGCGGGCAACCTCGGCGGGATCGAGCGGATGGTTGCGCGCCGGGATCGAGAAATTCGGCGTGCGCTGGAACACGTACAGGTGCTCCGCCTCTTCGGCGATGAGCGGGATCGCCTGCACCGCCGAGCTGCCGGTGCCGATCACCGCGACGCGCTTTCCCGAAAAATCGACGCCTTCGTGCGGCCAGCGGCCGGTGTGAAACGTCTGTCCGCGAAACGTGTCCTGGCCGGGAAATTTCGGCAGGTTGGTCGACGACAGGCACCCGGTCGCCATGATGAAGTAGCGGGCCGACCACTGTCCGCCGTCGCTGGTGCGCACCGTCCAGCGCGCCGACTCTTCGTCGTACACCGCGCTCTCGACGCGCGTCTCGAGCTGGATGTCGCCGCGCAGATCGAAGCGGTCGGCGACGTGGTTCAGATAGCGAAGGATCTCGGGCTGCGACGAGTACCGCTCGGTCCACTGCCAGTCCTGCTGCAGCTCGTCCGAGAACTGGTACGAGTACTCCATGCTCTCGACGTCGCAGCGCGCGCCCGGATAGCGGTTCCAGAACCACGTTCCGCCGACGCCGCTTCCTGCTTCGAAGGCGCGTACGGTGAGCCCGAGCGAGCGCAGGCGGTGCAGCATGTACAGGCCGGCGAACCCGGCGCCGACGACGATCGCATCGAGATCGCGGGTAGTCGCAGTGGTCATCGTCTCTTGCGTCCTCATGTCTTGCGCCAGTGCGGCGGGTAGCTTTTCTCGAACGAGTCGCGTGCGCGCATGCGCTCCTGCCATGCGGCGAGCCACGGAGTCTCGGCGACCTCGAGCTTTACGCCCGCGCGTCCGGCGATCTCAACGAACGGGGTCCATGTCGTATCGGCACGGGACAGCGAGCCGCCCATCAGGAAATCGCCGCCGCGCCCGGCAGCCCGTGCTTCGAGCCGTGCGAGCTCGGCGCGCACGTCGCTGCGCCGGTCGGCCATCGTCTTCGGGTCGCGCTTGTCTTCCGGCGTGAAGAACGCGATCTGCGCGAGGCCGCGGAACGCGTCGTTCATGTAGACGGTGCACTCGAGCTCCTCGATCCGCGTCTGCGCGCGGGCAGCCGGATCGGACGGAAGCAGCGGCCGATCCGGATACTTTTCCTCGAGATATTCGACGATCGCCTGCGACTCGTAGAGGGCCGCGTTGCCGTCTTCGAGCACCGGGACCTTGCCGTGCGGATTGATCGCGAGGTACTCGGGTTTTTTGAGATCGCCTGCGCTGAAGCTGTGCAGCTTCGCCTCGTACGCGAGACCTTTCTCTTCGAGCGCGAGCTGTACCCGCCATGCCCACGGAGATCCGGATGCAAAGTGAAACCGAATCATGCGTTACCTCCGGCTGCCAGGATTCCGCGCAGTTCGTAGCACGGGGCCTGCGGTGACCAAATCGGCGATTCGGCAAGCGACGACGGTACGATCGAGCTCGTCAGGCGGCGCAGCGCACCGGCGTGGCACCGAGAACGGCGGTCAGCACCGATGGATCGAGCGAGACGAGATGTCCGCGACGTCCGCCGTTGATGAAGATGCGCGGCAATTCGAGGATGCTCGACTCGACGAACACGGGCATCGTCCTGCGGGTCGCGAAGGGCGACGTGCCGCCGACGAGATAACCGCTGTGGCGCTCGGCCACGTCGGGCCGGCAGACCTCGACGGACTTCACACCAATGGCACGAGCGAGGTTCTTCGTGCTGACTTCGCGATCGCCGTGCATCAGCACGACGAGCGGGCTGCCGGTCTCGTCCTGCATCACGAGCGTCTTGACGACTTCATGCTCCGGCACGGCGAGCTGCCGCGACGACTCGGCCGTGCCGCCGCGATCGACGTAATCGTAGCCGTGTTCGGTGAATTCGACGCTGCGCGCACGCAGCCATGTGGTCGCGGGGGTCTGGCCGAGGTGCCGGTCTTTCTTCTGCTTTGCCATGGCGCGGCGGCAGATTGTGCCGGGCGCAGTGACGAGTCGCCAATTGGCTCTAACTCATGCACCTCCGCGCACGGCTCGAACCACTCGACGCCAAAACGGTTTGTACAGCTGCACATTATCCCCGGTTGAAAAATCTATCCCCACGCCCATGAACGGCTCGACTCGAGAAGATGTCGATGTCCAGAGGGGATCGCCAGACCAGCAATCGCACGTTACGGACGTGCATCCCGGAGTACACGCCGACGCGAACGCCGAGAACACCATGGGAGCGGGCCCAGCCAGCGACACAAGAGACCTCAGCTCGAAATAGTTGGGCACGCGCCAGTCGCTGAAGCCCGCGAAGTTCGCCGCGTTCAGATTCGCGACTTTCACGGTGACCGCTTCCTCGATGCTGTAGAGATCCCTGTAGTCGTGAAGGCTGTCGTCGAACGAAAGCTTCTCCCACGTCAGCCTGGTCGCCGCGTCCGTGATGGTTCCGTCGCTGTTGTCGACGAAGGCATGCGACACTCCCTTCCGGAATTCTCCGTCTTGCCCCGTGCCCCCGCACGCGATTGCAGAGCCATCCGGCGCATAGCATTTCGACTGTCCGGTCTGCAGCGTCGCTTTCAGGCTATTGCTGCAATCGGTCAAGCACCGAGGCAGCTCATCGCGGCAATCAGCGTACTCGGCGTCACAGGCGACGGCGTCCACAGGAAGAACTCCGCCGGCCAACGCAGCATCTGCGGCCGACAGACAGGAACCCACGAAGTCGCGAATCTCGTCCTTGGCGACGCTCGGACACGGTGTTCCCGACGCTGCTGCCTTGCTATCGACACTCTCCCAGGACACGTCGAACTTGCCGACGCAGACAAGAATCGACTCATCGCGCTTTTCCGCGTCGAGGGAGCCGCCCCTGACGAACTTGTCTTCCGCCTTCTGCAAACAGGCGGCTAACTTGCCGACCAGTGTGTGCCGGGCCATTTCACAGTCCCGTTCAGCCATAGTCTCGGCCGTTCTCGCCTCGGAACTGAGCGCCAGCAGGAACAGAGCCGTCGGAATCACTACCTTCATCGTGCTCTCTCCAGAGTAGTGTACACCACCAACATCCCGTCGTTGTCGGCTACGAGCCACTGCGAACCGCTCGCACTTGCATCGAGCTGTTCTTGTCTGACGGAAAGAAAGCTCCGCTGGGAACGAACATCGCGAGCGCGCTTGTCGTGTCTTTCCAGTCGGTGGTCGATGACCAGTTTGCTGCTCGGGAGATCAGGCAACTGCAGGTCAGCACCGAGCAGTCCGGCGTACAGGGCGACCGAAACACAGCGTACGGTCCAGGCCCATACGTCGGGTCGCTGGAGGGTGAGAAATCGTCTGGGGTGTATTCCATCTGCGACTCGAGCTCGAACGCGTTGGGCATGCGCCAGTCGCCGTGGCCGGCGAAGTTCATCGCATTCAGGCCGGCGATCTTGACGTCAAAGGCATCCGACCACGAATACACATTCTCCTGGTCGTGGATGCTGCCGTCCGAGGAAAATTTCTCCCACATCAGACCCGTCGCATTGTCGGAAATGGTCCCATCGCCGTTATCCACGAAGCTGCGCGCGGCGCCTTTTTGCAGTTCCCCGTCCTGTCCGGTGCCGGAACAGGGAATCGTGATCCCCATCGTATCGAGACAGATCGACTGTCCGGTTTGAAGCGGCGGTCTCGGGCCGGGCTCGCAAGCGGACAGGCAAGTCGCCAGCGAACTGTTGCAGTCGCTGAATCCGGCATTGCAGGTCGCAACATCGGGCGGCAACGCGTCCCCGTGCAGTGCCGCGTCTACCGCACCCATGCAGACGCCAACGAAGTCCTTGATCTCCCATCTGGCGGCGGTCGGGCAGGAGTCACCGTCGGCCGCAGCGCGGGTTTCGTCGTCGAGCCACGACGAAGAGTACCGGCGTACACATTGGAATTCGTCGTCGTCGAGTCGGTTGGTGTCCGTCGAGCCGCCGCGAACGAAGTTCCTTTGAGCCTTCTCGAAGCAGGCCGCCAATCGACCAACGAGCTTGTGCCGCGCGGCTTCACAGTCCTGTGACGGCGTTAACTCACCGGCCGTCGCCGGGCAGCTCAGAGCCAGGACAAAGAGGCAGACTGGGATCGTTTTTCTCATCGCCCTCTCGCTGGATATTGCATCCGGCCATTCGCAAACGCGCCGGGCGTGTTTTCCGCTACATCTGCGAATGACCGATCATGAGTAGCACTTCCTTTCGAGAATCGGCAAGCCCAGCTAGTTAAAACGGAGGAGCCTGCGCTGGGCCAGATTCTGTTGTCGGGTTTGTCAGCCGAATGTCCGGGCTGTAGTTCGGGATTCGGACGCGGCTAAGTCGTCGGAGGCAGAGGCGCCAGTTGATGGAACGGCCGCTTCTCGGCGCAGCAGCCCCTCCCGCTTTATCCTGTCATACGCTTCAGCGTAGTTGGCTCCCCTTCACGGACTGAAACTGGACCTTAGTCTCCTCGCGTCTGGAGAGTAGAAACGATGGTGCCGGCCGCCGGCCTGCTGCGGCGGCCATTCGGCTGATGTCGTTGAAGTCGGCCGGCGAAAGGAGAACGCCATGCTCAAGCTCTACTACGCGCCCCGGACCCGCTCGGTTCGCATCCGCTGGCTGCTCGAGGAGCTTGGCATTCCTCATGAGCTAGAGCGCGTGGAGTTCCGTCCGCAGCCGACGGCCTTCGCGCAGACGACTCCGCTCGGCAAGTTCCCGGTGCTCGACGACGGCGGCGTGGTATTCGGCGAATCGGGCGCAATCCTCGAATACATCCTCGAGCGATACGGCGACGGGCGGCTCGCGCCGCCGATCGGTTCGCCCGAACGCGGACCATTCCTGCAGTGGGTACATTTCGCCGAAGGCACGGCGTTTCCGCCGCTCGGCGTGATCATCTGGCACCGGCTCTACCTCGGCAACGCCGATCAGATCCCGCTTGCGATCGATTCGGCGACCGAGCGCGCACGATCTGCGCTTTCGGTCGTCGAGGATAACCTTCGCACGAGGCCTTATGTTCTTGGCGACGAGTTCTGTGCGGCCGACATCATGCTCGGATTCACGCTAGCTGCCGCGCAGTTCCTCGGCGTGCTCGACGAGAGCTATCCGAAGACACTTTCATACCTGGGAAGGCTGACGGAGCGGCCTGCATTCCAGAGGGCCAGCGCGGACTGACGACTCGCGACCCTCAGCGAGACCGCGGCATCGATAGAATTCTTCAGGCCGCCGGATCGTAAACGGCCGCTCACTTGCGGCGCGGCGGGATCGTGCAGGCTTCATCCGGCGCAAGACCGAGCGGCCGCGCCTGCAGATTCAGATAGTTGCCGACAGCGTTCAGCCACGTCAGCTCGATGATCTCACGCTCCGAGAAGTGGCGCCGGAGTCCCTCGAATGTCTCGTCC
Organism: Candidatus Limnocylindrales bacterium; assembly: GCA_035571835.1. Classification (NCBI taxonomy): domain Bacteria; kingdom Bacillati; phylum Chloroflexota; class Candidatus Limnocylindria; order Candidatus Limnocylindrales; species Candidatus Limnocylindrales bacterium. Next base: position 46,565 of record DATNBU010000012.1, read on the forward strand.
GACGCCTGGCGAACGGTGTTGATCTCTTCGACGTAGCGAAGCGCCGCGCGCTCGCGTTCGCCGAAGCGCTCGCTGGCGGCATACTCGGCCAGCGCGTCGGCGTCCTCGCGTGTGAGCGATCCGTGCGCGATGGCCAGACGCGTCTCCAGATTGTCGCAGAACATGCACCCGTTGATGCGCGAGCCGAACACCCGAACCAGTGACTGCACGCGACGGTCGAGCGTCAGGCCATACTCCGACGTCAGCACGACGAGCAGGTGTCCGATGATCAGCCGCGGTGCCCGAGCGAAGATCACCTGCGCGGGCAGCGGAGCGCCGATGCTTCGGTAGATTGCCAGTGCGAGCCAGTGAAGCGGGTTCCACGACCATGCGATCGGTGTCAGCCGTGGATGAGCCTCTGCCGTCCCACGCGCCATCCGTTCTGCCGCAATTGCAGTTTCCATCGCAGTTCTCCTTCGTCGTGTACACGAAGCACGATGCGCGGAAGTTACACGAAATCGGGGACAGACACCGATTTCGCGAAATCGGTGTCTGTCCCCGGTTTCTCACGGCCCGCGTCTCAGGCCGCGCGTCGTTTTCGTTCCGCGGGGTCGGCGGGGAAAACGCGCAGCTGCGCGCCTTCGTGGTCGAGCAGCCATTTCTTGTTCGGGAGTCCGCCGCCGAAGCCGGTCAGAGTTCCGTTGCTCCCGATCACGCGATGGCACGGGACGACGATTGCCACGGGATTGGCGCCGTTGGCGGTTCCGACGGCACGGACTGCAGCGGGCTGGCCGATCGCGCGCGCAACCTCGCTGTACGTGCGCGTCTCACCGACGGGGATGCGCTGCAGCTCGGCCCAGACGCTCCGTTGAAAAGGCGTTCCCCAGCATTCGACTTCGATCGGCGCGAGCGCGTCGAGATCGCCTTCGAAATACTGCGTGAGCCTGCTTCGGACGCCGGCGGGATCCCGGACCGCTTCGAATCGTGCACCGGGAAAGCGCCGTTCGAGCGACCGTACGCGCCGGTCCCAGATTCCCTCGAAGCACAGTGCGACGAGCCGACCGTTCGCGACGGCGATGGCAAGCTCGCCGACGGGCGAAGCCATCTCGGTACATGCAAAGTTCATCTGCTGTTCTCCTGCGCGTGGCGCGCGGCGACCATCGCGGTCCGCGCCCGCTCGCGAAAATCGGGGACAGACACCGATTTCGGGAAATCGGTGTCTGTCCCCGATTTCGATTCGATGCCGGTTTTCAGGCTGTGCCAGAGATAGATCGTTGCGTACGATCGCCACGGCCGCCATGCATCCGACTGGCGGCGCACTTCGCCGATGGAAGCGGGGTCTTCGCGACTGCCGAGTGCGTGGCGCAGCCCGAGGTCGGTCTCCGGAAACGCATCCGGCTCGGCGAGCGCACGCATCGCGATGTAGTTGGCCGTCCACGGCCCGATGCCCGGCAGCGCGCACAGGCGCTCGACCGCTTCGTCAAGGCCGAGCGACGCATCGAAGCGAAGCTCGCCGGACGCGATCGCCCGCGCAACGCCGCGAATCGCTTCGGCTCGCGCGCGCGGCAGGCCGATGCGCGACAGGTCGGCATCGACGAGCGCGTCCGCCTTCGGAAACACATGCGTCAGCGAAGCATCGCTCGCGGCCAGCGGCGTTCCGAATGTCGACGCGATCCGGCCGGCAAGCGTGGTCGCCGCTTCCACGGAAATCTGCTGCCCGAGAATCGCGCGCACGGCGAGCTCGAATCCGTCCCACGCGCCGGGCACGCGCAGGCCGGGCAGCGATTCGACGATCGGACGCAGTTTTGCGCTCCGTCCGAGCTGGGCGCCGATCAGCGCAGAGTCGGCGCCGAGGTCGAAGATCCGCCGCACACGCTCGACCACGTCGATCAGGCCGCGGCAGTGCGGATGCTCGACGCGCACGAGAAGATGCGCCGCGTGGTGCGGCCGGTTCGACGTGTCGCGTGAATTCTTCGTGCTCGCAGGCGTTGCGTTCGCATCGTCGCCGGCCGAGCCGAGCCGCACTTCGATGATTCCGGAAGTGCCGCCGATCTCGACCGTACGGCGGTAGCTGCCGCCGGCCACGTGCTCGACGCCCGGAATCGCTCGCAGCGCAAGGAAATCGAGCATCGCGCTCCACGCCAGCGGCGGACGGAACGGAAGCTTGACCACGAGCGCGCCATTGGACGACTCGGCATTCCTGCGATGCGAGCGGCTGCCGCGAAGTGCGGTCGGCGGTTTTCCGAACGTCGTCTTCAGTGCGTGGTTGAACTGGCGAATGCTCGCGAAACCGGATGCGAGCGCGATCTCGGCGATCGGAAGGTCGGTCTCGTCGACGAGGCAGCGCGCGAAATGCACGCGGCGTGCGCGCGCGATTTCGCTCGCCGACGCGCCGAGATGCTGCGCGAACAGCCGCCGGAGCTGCCGCTCGCCGATTCCGAGACGCGCCGCGAACGCTTCGAGGTCGCCGTCGTCGAGCCCGCCTTCCGCGATCAACCGGAGGCCGCGCGAGACGACGGCGGAAGTTCCCGCCCACGCCGGCGTTCCCGGCGCAGTCTCCGGCCGACAACGTTTGCACGGGCGGAATCCCGCCGCTTCGGCCGCAGCAGCGCACGCATAGAAACGCATGTTCGTGAATTTCGGGGGAGTCACCGGGCAGACCGGCCGGCAATAGATGCCGGTGGTGACGACGCCGGTGAAGAAGCGGCCGTCGAAGCGGCGGTCGCGCGACAGGATGGCCTGGTAACAACGCTCCGGATCGAGATCCATGAGGGCTTTCTACATTACCGGCGTGCCGGGGTCTGGCGGTTTCCGGACATGGTCGTCGGGCCGGACGCCGTCGTCGGAAGCCATTGCCTGCAGCGCGCGTCCTGCGTCGTCATCTCTTGCCGGTCGCGATGAGCGGCTCGCCGTCCTTCGTCGGACCCTGCCAGATGAGCCGCAGCGCGTCCGGGCGCAGCCGTGCGCCGTCGATCGCCGCTTCGAGCTCGCGCTTCTGCAGGCGCAGCGCTTCGGTCTCCTCGGGCCGGATGTGGTCGTTGATTTCGGCAAGCCGCGCAAGGCGTTCGAGCTCTTCGTCGAGGCGTGCATCCATCGCCCGGCGCGCGTCGCGCCGGATCTCCGCCGCGCGAGCTTCGGCCAGCTCCTCGGCATGGGCCATCATGCGCGCGACGAGCGGAGCGAGAATGTTCTGGCGCCCGGCGACCCAGATGCCGCTGCCGTCGGCGAGATCGACTTCGGCCGGATCCTCGCTGGTGCTCTCCGGTTGCTTGCGATGCTGGTCGACGACGATGCGCACCGGCACCGGTGCGAGAAACCGGTCGGCATGAAGACGCGCCGGCGCGACCGGCTCGAGCACGTACAGCGCTTCGAGCCACATGCGCGGAGTGCACGTGTCGTCGAGCAGCGCGAACGACGCGTTACCCGACGGCGATGCGAGCAGGAACTCCATGGCATCGCCGAGCAGCGGATGATCGCGCGTCGCAAATTCCAGATCCTCACGCACGAGCGCAGTCTCACGATCGAACGCGAGCACGGTCTCGCCGTGGTCGAGGCTCGGGAACTCGGGGCTGCGCGTGCCGTCGGGATTGAGCAGATACGCGCGCGGAGCAACCTCTTCGGCGTAGACATGGAAATGCTCGAGCAGGCGCAGGAAATAGTCCTCGAGCGCGATGTCGCCGTCGAGCTCGCGGACGGCGTCGATCAGCGGATCGGCGATCTCGCGCCGGAGCGAGGCCATCTCGAGCAGCCGGTCTCGGCCCTGCTCGACGCGCTCGGCAAGCTCCTTCGCCGCTGCGGCGGTTTCGGCAACCAGCGCGTCGACTCTCGACGTGAAGCGCTGCGGATCGCCGGGCGAATCGTCGAGCGCGAGATCGCGCACGCGCGCACCGAACATCTCGAGAAGAGGCCGGCCCGCGAGGCTCGTGCGCCGGAACGCGCCGACGCCTTCGTCGAGCCATCGCACCAATGCCTCGGCGCCGCTGCCGGCAACGTACGGAATGTGGATTTCGACCGTGCCGCGCTGGCCGATGCGGTCGAGGCGACCGATCCGCTGTTCAACGACGTCCGGGTCGAGCGGTACGTCGAACAGCACGAGGTGCTGCGCGTGCTGGAAATTGCGGCCTTCGCTGCCGATCTCCGAGCAGACCATCAGGCGCGCGCCGTCCTCTTCGGCAAACCACGCCGCGCCGCGGTCGCGCTGGAGCAGCGTCAGGCCTTCGTGAAACAGCGCGGTTGCGACGCGGATGCGCGCGGCCAGCGCAGCTTCGATCGCTTCGGCCTTCGCGCGGCTGCTGCAGATGACGAGCACTTTGCGCGGGCCGTCGGGCGCAAGAAGACTCGCGAGCCACTGGATGCGCGGGTCGCCGAACAATGACGGCGATGCGTCCGGTGCTTCGCTTTCGCCGGGGAGATCGAAGCTGCCGTCGTGCCTCGCCGGATCGCCCGCGAGCTGCATTCGGGCGAGATCGCGAGCGATCTCTATTCGGGCGAGATCGCGAGCGATCTCTTTGCTGGCGAGATCGCTTGCGATCTCGAGCCGGAGGCGCTCGGCGATGGTAGCGTCGTCGCCGCCGGCCAGCGGATGAAGATGCACCTCGCGCCGCGGGAAGCCGCGCACGGCCGAGCGCGTGTTGCGGAACATCACGCGACCCGGACCGTGGCGGTCGATCAGCTCGGCAAGCAGGCGATCGCGCGACGCACGGTCCTCGCTGCGCCGGAGCACGTCGTCCGGGCTGACGCCGAGCGCCGACGCGAGCTCGGCTGCATCTTCGGGTGCGACAGGGCGGTCGCCGATCAGTGCGGAGGCAACGCGCGCGGCTTCGCGGAATCCTTCGGCTTCGTGCTTCCAGCGTTCGTAGTCGCCGTAGCGATCGGGATCGAGCAGCCGCAATCTTGCGAAGTGCCCCTCGGCGCCGAGCTGTTCGGGCGTTGCGGTAAGCAGCAGCAGTCCGCCGGCTTCGCGCGAGACGGTTTCGACTGCGACGTAGCCCGCCCCCGGCGCCTCGCGCGACCATTCGAGATGGTGGGCTTCGTCGACGACGACGATGTCCCAGCCGGCTTCTGCCGCCTGGCGCATGCGCGACTCCGAACCGGTCAGCAGCGACAATCCGGCGAGCACGAGCTGTTCCTGCGTGAACGGGTTCGAGCCGGGCTCGCTGTCCTCGGCCGCCGTGCAGCGCTCCTCGTCGTAGACGGAGAAGCGGAGCTGGAAGCGCCGGCGAAGCTCGACGAGCCACTGATGCACGAGCGAGTCGGGCACCAGCACGAGCACGCGCTGCGCGCGCCCGGCGAGCACGAGCCGGCTCAGGATGAGGCCTGCTTCGATGGTCTTGCCGAGACCGGTCTCGTCGGCGAGCAGCACGCGCGGCACGAGGCGCGAGCTGACTTCGGCGGCAACGAAGAACTGATGCGGAAGAAGCTCGATGCGCGGTCCGGCAAACCCGCGCACCGGCGAGCTGCGCACGGCATGGAGCTTGGACAGCGTTTCGCGGCGAAGATCGAACAAGAGGGATGCATCGACGCGCCCCGACGCGAGGCGCTCGCGCGGGCCGCTGACTGTCGTTCCTGCCGCTACGCGCGACTCCGGCAGCTCGCCGTCGCGCGTGCGGTAGTAGAGCAGGTTGTCGCGCTTCTCGACCGACTCGACGACGTGGACGGCGCCGCGGTCGTCCGTCAGCGAGTCGCCGATCGAAAAGCGCACACGCCGCAGCGGCGCGGACTTTGCGACGTACGTGCGAACGTCTTCGGCGGCAGCGAACGCGAGATCGACGACGCGCTCATCGACACGGACGACGACGCCGAGCCCGAGCTCGGGCTCGGCGTCACTGACGTAGCGCTGGCCGATCGCAATGCCGGTCGCGCCGGGGGGAGCGGGGTCTTGTCCGCCGGCGATCGCCATCCGTGACCTTACCGGCGTTCCTGCAGTTTGGAGAGCAGGCGCAGGATCTCGATGTACAGCCACACGAGCGTGACCATCAGGCCGAATGCCGCGTACCACTCCATGTACTTCGGCGCGCCCGCCGCGGCGCCCTGCTCGATGAAGTCGAAGTCGAGCACGAGATTCATGGCCGCAACTCCGACCACGACGAGGCTGAAGCCGATGCCGACCATGCCGCTGCCGTGAATCATCGGTATGCCGGTGCCGAAGAAGCTCATGATGAAACCGACGAGATAGACGAGCGCGATGCCGCCGGTAGCCGCAAAAATTCCGAGCCGCAGGTTGTCGGTGACCTTGATGAAGCCGGAGCGGTACGCGAGCAGCAACGCGCCGAGCGTCCCGAACGTGAGAAAGACAGCCTGGCTGACGATGCCCGGATAGCGGGCCTCGGTGACGACAGAAATTCCGCCGAGCGCGAGACCTTCGAGCGCGGCGTACGCCGGAGCGAGGGCCGGGGACCATTCGCGCTTGAACGTCGTTACCATCGCGACGATGAAGCCGCCGACGACGCCGACCATCGTCCATGGCGCGACGGCAGCGAGGTTCGCAGGACCTTCGAGGGTCTGAGCCGTTCCGAGCGTCCACACCCAGGCCGCGGTAATGAGCAGGATGACGAGGCTGAGCGCGGTCTTGTTGACCGTTCCGTCGATCGTCATTGCTCCGGCGGTGCCGGCAATGGTCGAACGGTTGCCGAACGTGCTGGCGTTCAGGACGGGGTTGCTGGAACGGACGGCGAGAGGGTTGCTCGGTGGCATCGGGGCGGCCTCCAGACCGCGGACCGAGCCTAGCCCCGACAGCCGCCCGGCTCTAGACGCCGGGACACATCGGCACGATCGGCTGGCCCACCGCTCTCTTGAGGATCGCGAGCGCATCGGCAGCTCTCACCTTGCCGCTGCCGTCGTAGTCACATCGCTCGACAATGCATTGCGCGCTGCCGATCGCAGCCCGGAGCGCGACGAGTGCGTCGCTCGCCTTGATCTGTCCGTCCATGTCGGCGTCCCCGCAGATTGTGTCATCGGAAAGCGTGGTGGTTGTGATTCCGGGACAGACGCCGATGTCGCAGATCGTGCCGTCACCCTGGTAGACGCCGAAACCTTCGCATTGCTGTGGAGTGAAGTCGTAGCAGAGCCCGTCCGGCGTGCAGCAGGCGCCGTTGGAAAGATCCGGACAGACGCCGATGTCGCAGATCGTGCCGTCACCCTGGTAGACGCCGAAACCCTCGCATTGCTGCGGGGTGAAGTCGTAGCAGAGACCCTCGTGCGTGCAGCACGCGCCGTCGACGACTTCGGACAGCGATGGGCCGGCTGAGCTCAGCGGGCCCGCGTACGACGGAACCGCCGTCACGTCCGCGAGGGCGCACAATCCGATCAGAGGAACCGATACGATTCTCAGAATCGTCGTCGCCATTTTCGTCACCCTTCCTCTATGGTCCTGCAGTCCGTCTGCGGACCGGGACTTTGTACCGGATTCGATCAGGGACGGGCAGGCTGGGACGGTGCGGGCTTGCCGAAGCGCACGATCGAGCGATCCTTGAGCGCCCAGTACACGAGCGACGTCAGGAAGCTCGTTCCGTACGTGACATCGCAGCCGATCCCGACGATTGCACCGACGAGGCGGTTCATGCCGGTCAGCAGTCCGCGTGCGCAGTTCCAGTAGTGCGCGCCGCGCGCCACGACGATGACGCCAAGAAGCAGCCCTGCGGTCGGGCTCATCGTCGACAGCAGCAGCAGCAGCGGCACGAGCGGCGCCATCGCGATCTGAATCAGGCGGTGGCGGATGCGGATGCGGCGGTTGTGCTGGTCGCCGGTCATCGTGTGATGGCCGAGCCCGTAGCGCAGGAAGATGTAGCCCTGGCCGTGCGCGTACTTGTACTGCTTCTTGAAGACCTTGTAGAGGTTGTCCTCGGTCTGACCGAAATCGAGCGAGAACTTCATGCGCTTGTCCTGCAGCAGGCGGTAGCCGAACTCGCGCATGTGGGCGGAAATGTCCTGGTCTTCGGTCGAGTTGTAGAGGCCTTCGAACCAGAAGCCGATCTTTTCGAGCGCTTCCTTGCGCACCAGATCGCAGCGCGTTTCGATGAACGCGACCTCGAAGACGTCCTCGTCGTGCTGCTCGACGACGTCGAGCACGTTGACGAGCGTGAAGATGCGCTGGATCGTGTCGAGCCGGTCCGGATTGTCGAAGATGCCCTGGCCGATCACGCCGGCGACGGTCGGATCGGCGAAATGCTGGAGGCCGCGCTCGATGTAATCGGACTGCGTCAGGTAGCAGTCGCTCGCCATCAGCAGCAGGAACCGGCCTTTGGCGGCCTGCGATCCGGTGTTGTACGCGCCGGCGGTGCCGCGGTTCTTCGGATGGAAGATCGCGTTGATGCGGCTCCCGAAGGACTTCAGGATCTCGCGGGTCGAGTCCTTCGAGCAGTCGTCGACGACGACGATCTCGATGTTCGGATGGGTCTGGTTGAAGATCGATTCGATCCCGCGACGGATCGTCCCCTCGCCGTTAAAGACAGGGATAACCACCGAGACCAGTGTTTGCGAGTCCGCCACGAATGCTCCGGATGAAGGGAATGAACAGGCTTTTTTCCCACAATACCGTGGAATTTCAAGCCTCCCGGCAATCCGGAGGAATCGGAAATCGGGGAACAGACACTGATTTCCCGAAATCAGTGTCTGTCCCCGATTTTTCCGTTCAGTTTGCGCGTGTGACGACCAGCTTGATGGCCGGCTCGAGCCACGCTCGCGGTGCGTCATCCCATGACACGACGCGTGTCGTGACGTCCTGCGGGCGCAGGCGGCCGGATTCGATCAGCGGCAGCACCTCGGGCAGCAGCGCCACCGCGTGCGCGCGTCCGATGAAGAAGCGGATGCCGAGCGTGTACATCTTGCCGAGCGGCATCGGCATGCTGCCGCCGGCATAAAAGCTGGTGCTGTGGCAGATGCCTTCGGGCCTCGTCGATGCGATTGCGTAATGAAGCCCGTTCGGCGTCAGGCCGGAGTCGACGACGATCGGGTAGCGTCCCGCGCGCTTGGTATAATCCGTAAGGATCGGTTTTGCGCCGAGGCGCTCGGCGAGCTCGAGCGATTCGCGATCGTCCGACGCGAAATCGACGCGGCCGGCGCCGAGCGCGAGCGCAGCCTGCACGGCGTACAGCGGAACGCTCTTGAGGCCGTGGCAGACGACGAGGACTTCGGCGCCCGGCTGTGCGGCGAGATGCGGAGCGACCGCGCGGTAGCCGTCGAGCACGTTGTCGGACACGCTCGCGAGCGCCGCCGAATCGAGGCCGTCGGCCACGGGCTGGAGCATGGCCTCCGCAAACGGCACGCGGACCAGATCGGTGAGCATGCCGCCGTATTCGACGCCCGACAGCGGCTGCATGCCGTAGTCGGAAAGCACCGGGAACTCGTCGCAGTTGCCGGTGCTGCCGGCGCGGCACGATCCGCACGCGCCGCAGCTGATCTGAAAGGAAACGACTGCACGCTGGCCCACTCGAAGGCCGCGCACGGCCGCTCCGAGCGCGACGATTTCAGCCACGCATTCGTGGCCGAGGGCGAACGGTCCCTGCGACGGGATGAAGCCCGACGTCAGGAACAGGTCGATGTCGCAGCGCGCGACGGCAAGCGGGCGGACCAGCGCTTCACGATCTCCGAGAAGCGCCGGTTCGGGAATGTTCTGCCACAGGACGGTGCCGGGCTGGGTACAAGTCAGTTGCTGCATGCTCCCGGTCTACGCAACTTCGGGGCCGCGCAGCAATCGCAATCGCTGCAACCGCGCTTGCGCGCGGTGCATGCGATGGCGTCTCCTCGACTGTGCGGACGCAGTCGCTCAGCTGTTTGCGCACGGGCAGTCGAGAGTGACCGGGAGACTCACGGCGTAGCGGAGCACCAGCAGCGAATCGCCGGCGGTGACATCGCCACTGCCGTTCGCGTCGCACACGCAGTGGTCGCAGTCGTCGGTGGCGACGGCGATCTTGAGCAGCAGCAGCGCGTCGGCCGACGTGATGTTGGCGTCCCCGTTCATGTCTCCGCAGGCAGCCGCCGGAAGCGTCGTGGTCACGCAGTTCTGGTTCGGCGGGTTCGAACACTGACCCTGCTCGCAGAGGTCGTCCGTGCACGGGTCGCCGTCGTTGCAGTTCTTCGGCGTGAAGCGGCATCCTTCGAGCGTGTCGCAGCTGTCGTTCGTGCAGGAGTTGGAGTCGAAGCACAGCTTGGGCGTATGGTTGCACGAGCCATCGGACGAATCGCACGAATCGATGGTGCACGCGTTGATGTCGTTGCAGTTCTTGGGCGTGAACGTGCATCCGGTCGTGGTGTCGCAGCCGTCGTTGGTGCACGGGTCGCCGTCCAGACAGAGCTTGATACCGTGTTCGCACGCGCCGGTGGACTGGTCGCAGGAGTCGATGTTGCAGGCGTTGCCGTCGTTGCACGACTTCGGCGTATACGTGCAGACACCCTCGCGGTTGCAGGCGTCGCTCGTGCAGGGATTGAAGTCGATGCAGAGCTTGGGCTTGTTCAGGCAGGCGCCGGTCGTCGAGTTGCAACTGTCGATCGTGCACGGATCGAGGTCGTCGCAGTTCTTCGCCGCGTGCGAGCACGTGTGATTAAGGATGTTGCAGGAGTCCTTGGTGCACGCGTCGGCGTCATCGCACTGCGCGCTGCTGGTACAGAAGATCGCGGCCGCGGACGGCTGAGATGACAGCAGCACCCCGAGGCACGCCATCGATGCGAGCACCGTGCACGCACGTGCTGCGCCGCCCATGAACAGGTAGTCGAAAGAACGTCGCATCGCAGAACCTCCGCAGAGCGCCCGCCGCGCCCGTCTGCTCCCCCGAGACGTCTGGCACTCTACGGTGTGACACACGAGAGGCGCAAGACATGCGGCGCACTTTTCCCCGGTCGAGGCGCTGCTGCGCACGAGGCCCCGCGAGCATTTACGCGAGCGAATCGACGAGCCAGTCACGCAGCGCGACGATGCGCGCATCATCGAGCTGCGAAGGCCGGCAGACCAGGTGATACGTCGACGGCGATGCGAGCCGGATGTCGAACGGGACCACGAGCTTGCCGCTCGCGATGCGCTGCGCGCAAAGGAACGGCGCGCACAGCGCGACGCCCTGTGCCGACTCGGCTGCGCTCAGCACGATCGACAGGTGGTCGTACGTGACGATCTTCTTCGGCACGAGGTCGCCCACGCCGGCCGCCTTCAGCCATGCCGGCCACGCATCGGGAATCTGCGTGATACGGATCTGCGTGTGTCCGGCAAGATCGGCCGGAGTACGCAGCGCATGCTCGCCTTCGAGCAGCGCGGGACTGCAGACCGGCAGATACTCGAGATCGACGAGCGGCTCGCCGTGAAGGCCATCCCACGGTCCGCTTCCGAAACGGATCGCGACATCGACGGGATCGCGATCGAAGTCCGCGTACGCGAGCGTTGCCGTCACGTCGAGCTCGATTCCAGGATGCCGGCGTTCGAAGTCCGGAAGATGCGGAATCAGCCACGCTTCGGTGAACGACTGCAGCGCGCTGATGCGAAGCCGCGCCGAGCGCGTCGGCGACAGCGACTGCTGCGCGCGGCGAAGCTCGACGAACACGCGGCGCACGGCGTCGAGATATCGCGTGCCTTGTTCGGTGAGCTCCAGGCCGGGGTTGAGCCGGCGGAACAGGGCGACGCCGAGCTGTTCTTCGAGAGACTGGATGCGACGGCTGAGCGCCGACGGCGAGACATGCAGTGCGTCGGCGGCGTCCTTGAAGCTCAGGCAATCGGCGGCCTTTGCGAAGGCCTGCAGGAACGGCAGCGGTGGGAACTCTTCGGCCATGGCGCCCGGGGATCGATGCCATGAAACCCGTCAGAGGTACAAGCCGGCTGCCCTTGCCGCCCTGAGAGTCATTACAGCCATGAGATTGGCGCTATACGGCTTTGCAGTACAGTCGCGGGATGCTAACGTTTGTCGAGACGCGACTGTTCTCGAAGCTGGTCGAGAAATATCTCGACCCGGACGAATACGCGCTTCTCCAGCTTTGGCTGGCGCTTCATCCGCGAAGCGGCGCCGTGATTCCAGGATCGCGGGGCGTCAGGAAAATTCGATGGAGCGGCAAAGGCCGTGGCAAGAGCGGCGGAATACGAATCATCTACTACCTGAAGACTCTTCACGGCGAGATCTGGATGCTCACGCTGTATGCGAAGAACGAGGCCGAAGATTTGCCGCTGCACATGTTGAGGAAGATCCGGGAGGAGATCGATGGCTGAGAAACGCAGAAATATCGGCGCTGAGATCCTGCAGGGTATCCGCGAGCTCAAAGCAGGAAAGAGGGGCCGGATCAGGACGATTCCGTCGGCTGTACAGGTTCGGAAAAAACTCGGCGTCTCGCAGAGCGAATTTGCTCGCTTGCTTCGTGTATCGTTGCGGACCTTGCAGGACTGGGAGCAGGGACGCCGCGCCCCGTCCGGAGCCGCGCGCACGTTGCTGATGATCGCGGACAAGAACCCGCGAATTCTCTTCGAAGTTTCCTGACGAGGGCGACTCAGGCTTCTTCCGGCGCTTCTTCGAGCACCACCAGCGTGTCGCCGGGGCCGACCATGGAGCCGGCTTCGACCTTGATCGCAACGACGCGGCAGCGGTGCGTTGCGCGCACCGTCATCTCCATCTTCATCGCTTCGAGCAGCAGCAGCGCGCCGTCGGGCTCGACGACGTCGCCGGCGGCGGCCAGAATCTGCAGCACCTTGCCGGGCATCGGGGACGTGACGTTCGGTTCGAACGCGCCGGCGCCGCCCTGATCGGCCGAACCCTCTTCGGCGGGGACGAACTCCCACGCATGACCGGCGTAGGCCGTAAAGACATGGCCGCGTTCGCTGTCGAACAGCACGCGGCGTCGCTTTCCGCCGATCGTCAGTGTGACCGAGCGCTCGTCGATCGCGACGTCGTCGATCGCAACCTCACGGCCGTCGATGGCAACGGTCGTGCGGCCGTCCTTCTCCGTGACGGTCAGGCAGAGGTTGCGCGAGCCTGCACGGAACTGCATCTCCATCGTCAGGCTCCAGCCTTTGCGCGGCCGAGCCGCCACTCGCCGAGGGTGTCCCACGGCGTCGGCATTCGCTCGGATGTGCCGTGTGTCGCGGCGCCGGCGCCGCGGGTCCGGCCGTTGCGCGCAAGCATTGCGACGGCGGCGGCCACGGTGTCGAGCGCTTCGGCATCGTCGGGCTTCCAGCCCTGGTACTCGCTGTCGAGCGTCGTGGTGAAATACTCGGCGCGCGCGAAGCGTTCGCTGCGCAGCAGCTCGATCAGGAATGCCACGTTGGTCGTGAAGCCCGCGATCGGAAAACCTTCGAGCGCTTCGATCATGCGGCGCGTCGCCTGCGTGCGATCCGGGGCCCACGCGATGACCTTGGCGAGCATCGAGTCGTATTCGACCGGCACCTGCCAGCCGTCGCGCAGCGCGGTGTCGACGCGCACGCCGACGCCGCGCGGATGCTCGACGCGGCGAACCAGGCCGAGCGACGGCAGGAAGCCGTTGGCCGGATCTTCCGCGCACACTCGGCATTCGATCGCATGGCCGCGCGGCGATGGCGCTTTCTCCGGAAGCTTCGCGCCGGCGGCGATCTCGAGCTGCCAGCGCACGAGGTCGGTGCTGGTGATCGCTTCGGTCACGGCGTGCTCGACCTGAAGACGCGTGTTCACTTCGAGGAAATAGAAGTTGCCGTCGGGCGCGACGACGAACTCGACGGTGCCGGCTCCGCGATAGCCGATCGACGACGCAAGGCCCGCGGCGGCCGAGCCCATCTTCTCGCGCATGTCGGCGCTGACGACGGGCGAGGGCGCTTCCTCGATGATCTTCTGGTGGCGGCGCTGCACGGAGCACTCGCGCTCGCCGAGATGCAGCACGTGGCCGTGCGTGTCGCCGAAGACCTGGATCTCGATGTGGCGCGGGCCGACGACGAACTTCTCCATGTAGACGCGCGCGTCGCCGAACGCGGAGCCGGCTTCGCGTTCGGCGGAGCGGATGGCGTCGGCGAGCGATGCGGCGTCGTCGACGCGGCGCATGCCGCGACCGCCGCCGCCGGCTGCGGCCTTGACGAGCACCGGGAAGCCGAGCGCTTCGGCGGCCTCGCGATTGCGGCCTTCGTCGGTCGTGACCTCGGCGGACGGGAGCACCGGAACGCCGGCGCGCTCGGCTGCGGTGCGTGCGCGGATCTTGTCGCCCATCGCGTCGATCGCGTCGGGCGTGGGGCCGACGAACGTCAGGCCTGCCTCTTCGACGCGGCGGGCGAACGACGCGTTCTCGGCGAGAAAGCCGTAGCCCGGATGGATCGCGTCGGCGCCGGTCGTGCGCGCGGCGGCGAGGATCTTGTCGACGTCGAGATAGCTCTCGGCCGACGTCCGGCCGCCGAGCGCGACGGCTTCGTCGCATGCGCGCACGTGCTCGCCGTCGGTGTCGGGCTCGGAGTGGATCGCGACCGTCGCGATCGCCATCTCGCGCGCCGTCTGCGCAATGCGGCACGCGATCTCCGAGCGATTGGCGATGAGCAGCTTTCGAATCGGCTTCGTCATCTCACTCAAGCGTCCATTGATTTCGTTGAGAAAAAATAAATGTACCTGTCCCCATTTTACATTCGGAAGATGCCGAAGGTGGTGGGCTCCGGGGGGCGGTTGAAGGAGGCGGCGAGGGCGAGGGCGAGCGACGAGCGGGTGTCGAGGGGGTCGATGACGCCGTCGTCCCAGAGGCGCGCGGTGCTGTAGTAGGGGCTTCCTTCGCGGTCGTATTTTTCGAGCACGGGGCGTTTGAACTCGGCGCGTTCGGCTTCGCTCATTTCGCGGCCGTCTTTTTCGAGCTGTGCGAGCTTGACCTGCAGCAGCACCGATGCGGCCTGCTCGCCGCCCATCACCGAGATGCGCGAGTTCGGCCACATGAACAACAGGCGCGGGCTGTACGCGCGCCCGCACATGCCGTAGTTGCCGGCGCCGTTGGATGCGCCGATCAGCACGGTGAACTTCGGAACGCGCGTGGTCGCGACGGCGGTCACCATCTTGGCGCCGTCTTTCGCGATACCGCCGGCTTCGTACTCGCGGCCGACGATGAAGCCGGTGATGTTCTGCAGGAACACCAGCGGAATCATGCGCTGCGAGCAGACTTCGATGAAGTGCGTGGCCTTCAGGGCCGATTCCGAGAACAGCACGCCGTTGTTCGCGACGATGCCGATCGGATAGCCGTGCAGCCGCGCGAAGCCGCAGACGACGGTCGGACCGTAACGGGCCTTGAACTCGTGGAAGCGGCTCCCGTCGACCAGCCGCGCGATCACTTCCCGCACATCGTACGGCCGGCGGTTTTCCGGATTGACGATGCCGTAGATCTCGGCCGGGTCGTACGCCGGATCTTCCGGCGTCGACATTTCGAGCGGGCAGCCGAGCGAGCGCGGCAGGCTCTCGAAGATCTGGCGCGCAATGCGGATGGCATCCTGGTCGTCTTCGGCGAGATGGTCGGACACGCCGGAGGTGCCGGTATGCAGCGCGCCGCCGCCGAGATCCTCGGCCGTGACTTCTTCGCCGGTTGCAGCCTTTACGAGCGGCGGTCCCGCGAGGAAGATCGTTCCCTGCTCGCGTACGATCACAGTTTCGTCCGACATCGCCGGCACGTACGCGCCGCCGGCCGTGCACGATCCGAGCACCAGCGCGACCTGCGGAATGCCGAGCGCGGACATGTTGGCCTGGTTGTAGAAGATGCGTCCGAAGTGGTCGCGATCGGGAAACACGTCGTCCTGCATCGGCAGGAACGCTCCGCCCGAATCGACGAGATAGACGCACGGCAGCCGGTTCTCGAGCGCGATCTCCTGCGCGCGCACGTGCTTCTTGACGGTCATCGGAAAGTACGTGCCGCCCTTGACGGTCGCGTCGTTCGCGACCACCACGCAGTGCCGTCCGTGAATCGTGCCGATGCCGGTCAGGATGCCTGCGCCCGGCGCCTGGTCATCGTAGAGGCCGCCCGCAGCAAGCGGAGACAGCTCGAGGAACGGCGAGCCGGGATCGAGAAGCCGCTCGACGCGCTCGCGCGGAAGCAGCTTGCCGCGGCTCGTGTGCAGCTTGCGCGAGGATTCGGGGCCGCCGCGGCGCGCGGCTTCGAGGCGCGCACGCAGATCCGCCGCGAGGGCTTCCATGCGCGCCTTGTTCTCCTGGAACTCCGGCGACGTCGTCCGGATCTGGCTGGTCAGCTTTCGCAAAAGGTCGCCTCAGGATTTCTGGCGGGACTCTCCGGCCGGTTTGCCCGTGAGCTCGCGCTGCCGCGCGGTGACGAGCGCTTCGAGCACCGGCAGCACTTCGGCGGTCTCCCGAAACAACAGCGTGTTCCAGCCGAGCGCGCGCGCAGCCTTCAGGTTCTGCCCGATGTCGTCGACGAAGAAGATCTCGTCGTGCGCGACGCCGAGCTTCTCTCGCGTGATTTCGTAGATGCGCGGCTCGGGCTTGCGTGCTCCGACTTCGCTGGAATCGATGATGACGTCGAACAGCGACGCGGGATCGAGAACCCGCTCCCACTCGGCCCGCCACTCCCTGACGTTGTTGGTCAGCAGCGCCGTCGGCATGACCGCGCGGATGCGACGAACCGCGTCGAGCATCTGTGGCCGCAGCCGCGCGCGCTGGCCCATCGGATCGGGGCTGCCCATGAACGACTCGGCCTGCTGCTCGCTGACGGTGCCGCCGGCATCATGAATCGCGCGGCGAAGTGCGGCGGTGAAGTCCGAATACGGGACCTCTCCGCGCTCGAGCCTGGCCCAGATGCCGTCGTTGCCGAAGAATTCCCGCCGCAGCGGCCGCCAGATGTCCTCGGAAAGGCCGGTCTTGCCGCCGAATGCCGCGACTTCGCTCGGGCCGCCTTCGATCAGCACGCCGCCGTAGTCGAAAACGGCAGCGCGGATCCGGCTGGGGTCGATATGGTCGAGCCCGTTCGTGCTGTCGGTGCTGTTCGTGCTGGCGGTTGCGGACACGGCGGCGGAGTTGACCAGAAAAGTGCTTGCCAAGCCAGCCGCCTGTTGCGCTGGTCTGTTCCTGCTCGGAGCGGGCATACTCGCACGGCACGATCCCGTACGTCGGAGGTCCTCATGCACCGGAGCCGCCTCGCCACCATCGTCATCGACTGCGCCGACACCGGCTTCGAGACCGGCGCGAAGTTCTGGAGCGCTGCGCTCGGCAAGCCCGTCGTTGCGCATCGCCAAGGCAACGACAGGTTCGCGTCATTGAAAGGCCGGGTCGGCGGCGATGCGGGACTGTATATCGGACTTCAGCGCGTGCCTGCGGAGGAGCGGGCCGTGCACCTCGACATCGAGACGGACGACGTCGACGCGGAAGTCGCACGCCTCGAACAACTCGGCGCTCGTGTGAAGGCGCGCATCCGGCGCCATGTGGTCATGACCGCGCCGTCCGGCCACGCATTCTGCGTCGTCCCGGTCCAGCGCGGCGACTTCCCGCATGGTGCGACCGAGTGGCCTTGAGAAGAGCAGTTAATGAGGCTCTTCGCGGGTCACGGAGCGGCCGCCATCTCCTCGCGGTCGACGGCACGACATTCCCCGGGGAATGTTCGCGCAGCGGCGAGATTGCCGCGCTTCGCGTCCATGAAGGCGCGGCCGAAGTCGAGGTCCGCCTGATACTGGTTGTGTGCCGCGCAGCGCAGCTCGATGTTCTCGGGCGTAGGAGGTCCGCCCATGGCGAAAGGAGCTCTGTGGTGGAACTCGACGTTGCTCGTCTCGCGGCAGCGATGTCCTCGGCCGTCTACGTAGCGGCAGCGTCCCGAGTCGCGCCGCCATACTTCGCGCCGCACGGCCGCGGGGATGGTTCGGGATCGCCGTCCTCGCTTCGAAGCCGCCGTATCGATCGCGGGCATTGCGGCGGGTCGATCGGTGCACTCCGCGTTCGTCGACGTGGTCGACCTCGGTCGGTCGGTGCAACCTGCCTTGCGCGCGAGTGTCCGGACGAGCAGGACGTCGATCGCACGACTGATGATCGCGGCCGCATCGCGACCGGTCGCCGACCGGCCCAGCAGATCCTGCAGCGACCGGAGCTTGTCGTGCGTTTCTTCGTCTACGGTGATCTCGATCTTGTAACGGCGCGGGCTGAGCGGAACGATCGGCTTCGTCACTTTTGCCGGCTGCGCTGACGGTGGAGAGATCGCAGCGCCGACGACCGTGGAGTCCGGCCGATTACTCGAGCAACCGACGGACTCGCGGTCTGCCCAAGTTCGCGGATCGCTCGCACTGCCGGCCTGTTCGCAATCCATCGAAGTCGCGCCGGCCGCCCCCACCAGCCCCTTGTTCGCCGCGCACCCTGCGCGAGCCCTGGGCATCGCACGAACACGCGACGCCACATCCGGTCGCGGCGCCAGCTCGGCAACCAGCCGTTCGACCTCGCGCGAGCTCTTGTGCCTCGCGCGCTCGAGCACTCGCAAGTGGTTCTCGGTGGTCAGATGCCTCGCCAGGAGATGGATCGCGCTGAGATGCAGCT
>DATNBU010000013.1:0-45000 GCA_035571835.1 Candidatus Limnocylindrales bacterium
GCAGTCGAGGCCGAGCTCTACCGCACCGGCACGCGCAACGTGCAGGTCGCGCGCATCGACGAGCGCAAGAAGATCATCCATCAGTTCCAGCGCCGGTCCGTCGAAACCTATGACCTCGCGGCCGATCCCGGTGAGCACGCATCGCTCGCGCCCGGCTCCGCGCCCGCCGAATCACTGATGACGGGGCTTCGCGACTGGCTCGATCAGCACTGGCACCATTTCGACCAGCGCGCGCGCAAGGAAGGCATCCAGCCGGTCGTGCTCGACGCGAAGGCAAGGGACCAGCTGAGGTCGCTCGGCTACCTCCAGTAAAAGACAAGCCGTGAATCGAACGTTGTTCTACAGCCTCGTGGCCCTCGGCCTCGCGTGGCGGATCTGGATGCTGACGCACTACCGGCTCGTCAGCGGCGGCGACGTCGACGTCTACCTCGCCGACGAGGGAATCGTCGGGCTGATGGGCAAGCACATCCTCGAGCAGCATGCGCTGCCGGTGTTCTTCTACGGCCAGTCATATCTCGGCGCGCTCGAAGCCTACGTGGCGGCGCTGTTCTTCGCGCTCTTCGGCGTAGGCCTGACATCGCTTCGTGCGGTGCCGCTGGTGTTCTCGATCGCGCTCGGAGTCGTCGTCTACCGCTTCGCGTACCGCTTTCATTCGGTGGCCGTGGCGCGCTGGGCAACCGCGCTCGTCGCGGTTGCGCCGATGTACTTCCTGCAGTGGAACCTCAAGGCGCGAGGCGGCTTCGTCGAGCACGTCTTCCTGCTGTTCGTCGTGATGCTGCTGTTCTGGTCGTTCTATCTCTATCGCCGGCGCGATCCGGCAACCGCGTTTGCGCTCGGGCTCGCTGCGGGAGTCGCGCTGTGGGTCAACCAGCTCGTCGGTGCCTATCTCGCGGCGATGGCTTTTCTCCTGCTGCTGGATCGGGAGGATCGCCGCGGCTGGAAAGAGGCCGCCATCGGTCTCGTTCTCGGTTCGTGCCTTCTCATCGGCTACAACGTCGTGCATCCGCTCGCGACGGTGCGATCGCTCGCTCGCAAGGCGCTGGTGATGAATCGCGTCGAGGCGAGCGAACGCGACGATGCGTGGGCGAGGAGGGGGTTCGAAAAGCGCATCGCAGCGCTCGGCGACGGGCTCGACAAGCTCGGCATCGTGTTCGGGGTGCCGCCGGGCGCCGACGTGGAGCGGCTCGGCATGAGCGAGGAGGCACGGGCAGGCGGGCCGCTGGCGCCGCTTCGCAGGCGGCTATTCGTGCTGCCGCTCGTGGTCTTTGCCATCGCACTGGTCGCTGCGCGCCCGCGCCGCGGGCCGGGCGGCTGGTCGGCGATCGGCTCGGATCCGCTGCTTGCGCTGTTCCTCGTCATCACGTTCGTCGTCGGCTACGTGAGTCCCAGGTACATGCTCCCGGCTTACCCGCTGGCCGCGATCCTCGCTGCCGCGCTGGTCACGCGCCTGACCGGCGTCCGCAGGGCCTGGATGACGGCCGGCCTTGCCGCGGTACTGCTGTTTCATCTCACGGGCTGGGTCGATGCGGCCATGATGCCGCCGGCTGCCGACGACGACCGAGGCGAGGTGCTCGTGCGATGGCTGGATGACCGCGGCATCCGTGCCTGTTATAGCGCGTCACCGCTTTACCACGTCGTCTTTGCGGGCGGGGAAAGGGTCGTGATTTCGCCGCTGCAGAAAGACCGGTATCCGGCCTACGACGACCGGATCGAGGCAACCGACTCGATCTGTTACGTGTTCCGCGACGACCAGACGGCCAAACGCCAGCACCTGGCGATGCTCGACCTGCTGAAGACGAAAGGTGTGCGGTACGCGGAGCAGCGCGTGGGGTCCTACAGCGTACTCTACGATTTCGAGCCGCGGCGCGCGTTGCGTGCCGGCGACGTCGAAGCCGTACGCACCGCGCCGGCGCCGGGCGGCGCTGGAAACGAAGGCGACGAATCGACCGACAGGACGGAGTGATCGATGACGAATGAGCTTGAAAAGAAGATCCAGGACGGAACGGCGCGCGCGGCCGTGGTCGGGCTCGGCTACGTGGGCCTGCCGCTGGCTGTCGAGCTCGCGCATTCGGGCCTGCACGTCACCGGCATCGACGTGTCGAAGAAGAAGGTCGACGCGATCAACGCCGGACGTTCGTACATCCTCGACGTTCCGAGCGAGCGCGTCGACGCGCTCGTCAACAAGGGGCTTCTCGACGCGACCACCGACTTTGCGGCGGTCTCGGGGCTCGACACGATCAACATCTGCGTGCCGACGCCGCTGCGCAAGACGCGCGAGCCCGACCTGTCGTTCGTGATCAGCGCGATCGACAGCCTGCTTCCGCACATGCGGCCCGGCCAGCTGCTGATCCTCGAAAGCACGACGTATCCGGGCACGACCGACGAGATCGTGCTGCCGCGGCTGCGTTCCGTCGGGCTCGAGCCCGGACGCGACGTCGAAGTCGCGTTCTCGCCCGAGCGCACCGATCCGGGCAACAAGCTGTTCGACACGCGGCGGATTCCGAAGGTCGTCGGCGGCTGCACGCCTCTCGCGAGCCGCGCGGCGCGTGCGCTCTACGGGCGCTGCATCGACCAGGTCGTCATGGTCAGCTCGCCGCGCGTCGCCGAGATGGTCAAGCTGCTCGAGAACACGTTCCGCAGCGTCAACATCGCGCTCGCCAACGAGATGGCGATGATGTGCGCCCATCTCGGAATCGACGTGTGGGAAGTGATCGACGCCGCTGCGACCAAGCCGTTCGGATTCATGCCGTTCTATCCGGGCCCCGGGCTCGGAGGGCACTGCATCCCGGTCGATCCGCTCTATCTGACATGGAAGGCGAGGGCGGAGGGATTCGAGCCGCGCTTCATCGAGCTCGCCGGCCAGATCAATGCGCAGAAGCCGGAGTTCGTGGCGCAGAAGGTCAGCGATGCGCTCAACGACCGTCGCAAGTCGCTCAAGGGGTCGAGCATTCTGGCGCTCGGCGTGGCGTACAAGCGCGACGTCGACGACGTGCGCGAGTCGCCGGCGCTCGATGTGATGACGCTGCTCGCCGCCAAAGGCGCAAAGATCACGTATTCGGATCCGTTCGTCCCGGAGATCGAGCTGCGCGGCAACAAGTTGAAGAGCGTCGAGCCTGCGGCCGCGGCGCTGGCCGCAGCCGATGCCGTGCTGCTGCTGACCGATCACACGGCATTCGACCGTCCGGCCATCGCGTCGGCGTCCAAGCTGCTGATCGACACGCGCAACGCATTCAAGGGCATCGACGGAGACCACATCCTGCGGGTCTGAGGAACGATGCCGCCGGCCGACACAGCGACGGACCGTATCAACGGAACGCGGATCGGCACCGGCGGGCTCGATCTCGGCGCGGGCCGCGAGCCGGCCGGCGAGCGCAGCAACGTGCGCAGGCGGATCGGGCTGGTGATCGGACAACTCACATATGGCGGCGCCGAAGGACAGCTGTTCGAGCTTGCGCGCGGGCTTTCGCAATCGAAGCTCGCCGATCCGGTCGTGTACTGCCTGTCCGAAAGCGACGAGCCGTACGCAAGCCGTCTGCGCGAGGCGGGAATCCGGGTGCGTGTGTTCGCGTCGCGCGGCAGCTTCGACGTCGGACGCGTGCTCGCGCTCAGGCGCGCGCTTGCTGCGGACCGCATCGAGGTCGTCCACGCGTTCCTCTTCCTTGCGAGCGGATATTCCTATCTCGCAACCCGCGGCCTTGCCGGAGTGCGCCTCGTGACGTCGGCACGCAACTGCAAGCCGGAGCCGAACCCGGTCCGGCGCGCGGTGCTGCGCGCCGCCTTTCGCGCGTCGTCGCGCGTGCTGTGCAACTCGCGCGAGATGGCACGCTACGCGGCGAGCTACTACGGCGCACCGGCCGAGCGCACGGCAGTGGTGCTGAACGGCGTCGATACGGCCCGGTTCTTCGTCGAGAGGCGGGCGCACGAAGGGCTGCGCATCGGCACGGTCGGCCGCCTCGAGCGCCAGAAGAACCTCGGGATGTTCCTCGACGCCGCGGAAATGGTTCTGGCCCGCCGCCCCGACGCCCGCTTCGAAATCGTCGGAGACGGCTCGCTGCGTGATCACTGGAAGGCCGAGATTGCGCGGCGCAGCCTCGATCATGCGGTCTCACTGCCCGGAACGCGCAGCGACATTCCGCAGCTCTTTGCCGGCCTCGACCAGTTCTGGCTGACGTCCGACTGGGAGGGCACGCCGAACGTCGTGCTCGAAGCCATGGCGGCAGGCCTCGCCGTGATCGCGACGCGCGTCGGCGGCACGCCCGAAGTCATCGACGATCGCCGCTCGGGCATTCTCGTCGAGCCCGGCGATGCTGCTGCCGTTGCGAGCGCATCGCTCGAGCTGGCGGGTGCGCCGGACGTGGCGCGTGAGCTCGGGGCCAGCGCTCGCAAGAGCACGGCGGAGCGTTTTTCGATCGACGCCATGGTGCGGGCGACGACGCGAGTCTACGAGCAGGCCGTCGCCGGGGTGCACGCATGACGGGTGCCGGCACAGGTTCGTCCTCCTCCGTGCTTCCGTTCGTCAGCGTGATCATTCCGATGCGCAACGAAGAGGCGTGGATCGCACGCTGTCTCGGAAGCGTGCTGGCGCAGGATTACCCGGCCGACCGCATGGAGGTCATCGTCACCGACGGAATGTCGACGGACTCGTCGCCGCAGATGCTGGCCGACCTCGCGAAACGCGACCCGCGGGTGCGGGTCCTCGCAAACCCCGGCCTGATCGTGCCGACCGGCCTCAACCTGGCGATTGCGGCGGCACGTGGCGACGTGATCGCACGCATCGATGCGCACACGATGATCGAGCCCGACTACCTTCGGCGCGGCATCGAGCTGCTCGCGCGCACCGGAGCGAGCAACGTCGGCGGTCCGATGATCTGCCGCGGCGGCAGCCCCGTCGGCGATGCGATCGCGGCGGCGATGGCGTCGCGATTCGGCATCGGCGCGACGTTTCATTTCGCCACCGGCGAGGTCGAATGCGACACGGTCTACATGGGGATGTGGCCGCGGCGCGTATTCGAGGAAGTGGGCCTGTTCGACGAGGAATTCGTCCGCAATCAGGACGACGAGCTGAGCTACCGCATCCGCAAGGCCGGAGGCCGGATCGTGGTCTCTCCGGTGATGCGCTCGATCTACCAGAACCGCGAATCGTGGAAGGCGCTCGCGAGCCAGTTTCGGCAGTACGGGGTCTGGAAAGTGCGCGTGCTGCAGAAGCATCCGCGCCAGATGAGCATCCGGCATTTCGTTCCGCCGCTGTTCCAGGCCGGCGTCGTTGTGCTCGTTCTCGGCGGAATCGTCGTCTGGCGGCCTGCGCTCTGGATCGGTCTTGCAGCCGTGGCATTGTACGCCGGTTTGATCGGCGTCGTTGCCGTTTCGGGCGCGCGGGGCGCTGCGGCGAGAGCGCGACTGTGGCTCGCGCTCGTGCTGATTCACCAGAGCTGGGCAGCGGGCTTCCTGATCGGTCTCGTTCGATTCGCCAACAGGTGGGGTGACACGGGCGGCGGTGCAGGGCGGCTGCCGCCGGCCTGCGGCGGGCAAAAGGTGTTTGAAAGGCAACTGGACAAGGCATGAGCGGAGCGAAGGTTTCAATGGCAAGCGACAACGAGTTCACCGTATCGGTGCTGATACCCTGCTACAACGAGCTCCACACCGTGGAGAACGTGATCGCGCGAGTTCGCGCCGTTCCCGTCAAAAGCGAGATCATCCTCGTTGACGACTGCTCGAAGGATGGCACGCGCGACCTGCTGAAGAAGATCGCGGCCGACGACCCGTCGCTCAAGGTCTATTTCCACGAGATCAACCGCGGAAAGGGTGCGGCGATCCGGACGGCGCTCGCGGCTGCGACCGGCGACGTCGTCGTCGTGCAGGACGCCGACATGGAATACGACCCCATGGAGTACCCGGTCCTGCTCGAGCCGATTCTCCAAGGCGTGGCCGACGTCGTCTACGGCTCGCGCTTTCTCGGCGGCCCGCACCGCGTGCTGTTCTTCTGGCACCAGCTCGGCAACCAGTTCCTGACGCTGCTGTCCAACGTGATGACCAACCTGAACCTCACGGACATGGAAACCGGCTACAAGGTTTTTCGCCGCGAGGTTGTCCAGCGCATGCGCCTGACCACCGATCGCTTCGGCTTCGAGCCCGAGGTCACGGCGCGTGTTGCGCAGATGCGATGCAGGATCTTCGAAGTTCCGATCTCGTACTGGGGCCGCGACTACGACGCCGGCAAGAAGATCACGTGGCGCGACGGCGTCGCCGCATTCTGGTTCATCTTCAAGTTCAACGTGCTCGATCGCATGCCGGCGACCGAGCGGGTTCCTCCGTCCGAAGCGCACTGGGTAAGGCTCGCGGGCGACCGGACGCCGAGGACACGCTCCTGAGCGCGACCTGGCTGGTCACCGGCGGCGCCGGTTTCATCGGCTCGCACATCGTCGCCGAGCTCGTCCGCCGCGGCGAAGCGGTGCGCGTGTTCGACAATTTTGCGACCGGTCTCGAGAGCAACCTGGCTCCGCATGCCGGCCGCATCGAGATCGTGCGCGGCGACCTGCGCGACGGCGACGCGGTCGCCGGTGCGACCAGGGGTGTGACGTACGTGCTGCATCTCGGTGCGCTCGGCTCGGTGCCGCGCTCGGTCGAAGACCCGAAGACCAGCAACGACGTCAACATCAACGGCACGCTCAACGTCCTCGTGGCCGCGCGCGACGCCGGCGTGCAGCGGGTGGTCTTTTCTTCGTCATCGTCGGTCTACGGAGCCAACACGGAGATTCCGAAGCGCGTGGGCATGGCGACCGATCCCGTCTCGCCGTACGCCGTCACCAAGCAGGCGGCCGAAAGCTATACGCGTGTGTTCTGGCGGGTGTACGGGCTGGAGACGGTGGCGCTGCGTTATTTCAACGTGTTCGGCGAGAACCAGCGGCCGGATTCTGCATATGCCGCGGTGATCCCGAAATTCATGCGCTGGGCGATGCGCGGCGAAGCGCTCGAGATTCACGGCGACGGGCTCCAGTCGCGCGATTTCACCTACGTGGACAACGTCGTCTCGGCGAACCTGCTGGCCGCAACCGTGGATGGAGTGGCGGGCGAGGTCTTCAACATCGCCTGTGGTGGAAGTTACACCCTGATCGAGATCGTCGAAGCGCTCGAGCGCGCGCTCGGACGGCCGCTCGAGCGCCGCCACCTCGAGTCCCGCGCCGGCGATGTCAAAAAGAGCCTGGCCGATATCGGACCGGCAATCGACCGTCTCGGGTACCGCGTGCTGGTCGATTTCGACAGTGGCCTCTCCCGCACATGGGACAGTTTCCGCCAGCGTCATGCAGCCTGAACGCATCGCCAGCGCCGGCAGCGACAGGCGGTCTTATGCGGTCAAAGGGGACGCTCTCAGCGGCAAAGTCGAGTCGATCCTTTGTCGATCCTTTGATGTACCGAAAAACCGGTCTTGTCAGTAGACCGTTCGGGGCCTAGGCTTCTGCATGGCCTTCCCGACCGAACTCGGGCCTCAGCCAACGGAGAACCAGAATGAAGCTTTCATCGAGAATTATCGCGATTTCCGTGTTCGGTCTTGCCGCCATCGACGCCGCCGCTGCGGTCCCCCCCGATGCGAAATGCGAATCCGGCCAGCTCAAGGCGGTTGCTTCGTATGCTTCGTGCCGTCTCAAGGCGGATGCGACCAGTATTCTGAAAAACCTGCCGCCGGACTTTACGAAGTGTTCAGAGAAGATACTGAGCAAGTTCGCCAATCTCGAGGATCCGGCGGGTGTGTGTAACAGCGAGGGGGATGTGAATCAGATCATCACCCTCAGCGACGACTACGAGGCCACCGTCGCATTCATTCTTTCCGGTTCGACGACGACCACCACGACGACCACCACCACGCTGGGACCTACCGGCGAATGCGGTGATGGCGCGATCGACGCCGGCGAGGACTGCGATATCGGAAATCTCGGCGGCGCGACGTGCGCGTCCGAAGGATTCTTCAACGGCACGCTGGCATGCGGCCCGGGCTGCACGTTCGTGACGACCGGCTGCCATGCGACCCGATTCGAGGATACGGGCACCACGATCCTCGATCACCAGACCGAGCTCGAGTGGGAAAAGAAGGGGAACTCCGACGCTACGGCGAACCTCGCCGACCCGCACGACGTCGACAATACGTACACATGGGCCGCCAGCGGCAGCGTGATGTCCGGAACGCTCTACACGGACTTCCTGCTCAAGCTCAACGGCGTTACCACCGGCTCGCCATCGTTCTCGACCTCGGGCTGCTACGCCAGTCATTGCGACTGGCGTGTTCCGACCATCGACGAGCTCAAGACGATCACGATCCTGTCGCCGGGATGCGGAGCGGCGCCGTGCGTTCAGGACGCACTCTTCCTGCCCAACCGCTCGGGCTTTTACTGGTCGAACTCGTCGGTAACGTCACCGACCACCGGTGCGTACGTCATTACGTTCAACACCGGTGCTCCGGCTTCGGACCTGAAGACGACTTCGAAGTTCGTGCGCGCGGTGCGATCGACCAACTGACCGTCGATCGCGAGGTCGGCCCAGGGCCGAGCATCTTCGGCTTCGGGCCGAGCATCTTCGGCTTGGCTCAGAGCACCTTGTTGAGCGGATACTCGATGATTCCCTCGGCTCCTGCAGAGACGAGCCGGGGGATCAGGTCGCGCACGACCTTCTCGGCGATTACGACTTCGATCGACAGCCAGTCTTTCTCGTAGAGATTGGCGACCGTCGGCCCCGTAATCGACGGCAGCAACGCAATCACCTCGCCGACGCGCTCACGAGGAACGTTCATTTTCAGCCCGACCTGGGCTTCCGCCTTGAGCGCGCCCTGCAGCAGGATCGAGATCTGGTCGATCTTGCCGCGCTTGAACGGATCGGCGAGCGCGGCCCGGTTCGCGATGAGCTGCGGGTTCGACTCCATCAGGTCGGCGATGATGACGAGGCCGTTGGCGCGCAGCGTGCTGCCGGTTTCGGTAACCTCGACGATTGCGTCGCAAAGGCCGGCTGCGACCTTGGCTTCGGTTGCACCCCAGGAAAACTCGACACTGACCGGAACGTTGCGTTCGGCAAAATAGCGCCTGGTAAAACCGACGAGCTCGGTGGAGATCCGCTTGCCCGCGAGGTCTTCGGCGCGCCGGATCGGAGACTCGGCGGGCACGGCGAGCACCCAGCGCGTCGGCCGGAACGAGGCCTTCGAATAGACGAGGTCGCAGATGACCTCGACGTCCGAAGAATTCTCGGCGATCCAGTCCTTGCCGGTCACACCGCAGTCGAGCGAGCCGAGCTCGACGTAGCGGGCCATCTCCTGGGCGCGCACCAGTGAGCACGCCAGCTCGGGATCGTCGATGTTCGGGAAGTAGCTGCGCGAGCTGGTGGTCACGCGCCAGCCGGACTTCTTCATCAGATCGATCGTGGTCTGCTCGAGGCTGCCCTTGGGGAGGCCGAGTTTGAGAACGTTCACGCGTGTGTCCTTTGCGGGATGGGCGGCTGAGCCGGCGCTGCGGAATCCGCGATAGTTGCGGAGCAGCGGATGAAAGGCAAAAATCCCGCATGCGGCTCGACGAGATCGCGCATCGACTCGATCTCGAGCTCGATGGCCGCCCTGGCGACGAGGCGATCGACATCCGTTCGCTCGCTCCGATCGAGGACGCTGCCGAAGGGGACCTGACGTTCGTTGCCGCTCCCCGGTATCGGCCTCTGCTGCGTACGACCAAGGCATCGGCCGTCATCCTGGCTATCGGAGAAGATGCCTGCGGACGGGCGGCCCTGCGTGCCCGCGACCCGTATTCCGCATTCGCGCATGCGCTCGCGCTGTTCGATCGCCGCCGGCGACCGTTGCCGGGAATCCATCCGACATCGGTGATCGCACCCAGCGCCAGGCTCGGCGAGCGGGTTTCGATCGGAGCCTTCGTGGTCATCGGCGACGACAGCGTGGTCGGCGACGACAGCGTGCTGCATCCTCACGTAGTGGTTTATGCTTCGGTCCGAATCGGCCGTCGTTTCACGGCTCATGCGGGGAGCGTGGTCCGTGAAGGCGTGACCATCGGCGACGATGTCGTGTTGCAGCCCGGGGCGATCGTCGGAGGCGACGGGTTCGGATTTCTCCCGTCCGGAAGCGATGTTCCGAAGTCCATCCCGCAGATCGGCGGCGTTCGTCTAGAAGACCACGTGGAGCTCGGCGCGAATACGACGGTCGACCGGGCGACCGTCGGCGACACTGTCCTCGGACGCGGCGTCAAGCTCGACAACCTCGTGATGGTCGGCCACGGCAGCCGCATCGGGGCAGGGACCATGCTCGCCGGGCAATGCGGCATGGCCGGCAGCACGCGCATCGGGGAACGCGTGATGGCCGGCGGCCAGGCGGGCTTTGCCGGGCATCTTCGCGTGGGCGACGACGTGCGCATCGCGGCGCGCGCCGGGATCATTTCGGACGTGCGGGCGGGTACCACCGTGGCGGGCATGCCGGCGGTCGAAATCGCCCTGTGGCGGCGTACGGCAAGCGCGCTGCTGCGCCTGCCGGAGCTTCTGCGTCGCGTGCGCCGCCTCGAGAATTCTCTTGCGAAAACGGGCCGCGAGGACGCCGAGCCCGGCGACGGCTGAGGAGTCCCGCTCGAGCGTCCCGCCGTAAGAACCGCCCGCATTCCTCGCGCGCCGTCGTCGCGTTGCCTCTGCGGGCTGCTTTCGCTAACTGATCCTGTTCGCGCCTCGGACACAGCGAGCACAGGCGGTGGTCCGGTCGGCCGGGTTGGGAAGGGGCATGTCGTGATCATCAGGGTCCCAGACCTCAAGGAAGAGGTCCGGCAGCTCGAGTTTTTCGAACCGGCTGACGAGCTCAACACGCAGGTGAACGCGAGTCCCGGGGCCGACGACCAGCATTTTTGCAGGGATCTGGCTGTCGTCGCGGAGATTTACCGGACCGGGCACGACGTTCATTTCCAGGGCAGCATCGACGGCGAGGTTCGCGAGACCTGCGCGCGCTGCCTCGAAGAGTTCGAGCGGCCCCTGCACCGCGAGTTCCGGTTCGTCATCCTGCCCCGCGTGGCCAGGGATGACGACGCGGAAGACGACGAAGGGGTCGATCACTACAGCGGTGACGATCTCGATCTGAGTCCGCTGGTGCGCGAACAGGCGCTGCTGTCGTTCGAATCGCTGCCGCTGTGCAGCGAGGAATGCATGGGCCTGTGTGCGGGTTGTGGCGCCAATCTCAACCGGGAGAAGTGCACGTGCCCGGAAACCGGCAGGGTTCGTCCCCTGCGAGCGATCGAGTTACCGAAAGTCTGAGCAAGAAAGTTCGAGGAGTACGAAGATGCCGGTTCCGAAGAGAAGAACATCCAAGTCGAAGAAGAACATGCGCCGCGCCCATGACTTCCTGACCCCGATCCAGCTGGTCGCGTGCGCGAACTGCGGAGAGCGCACGATTCCGCATCGTGCATGCCGCGCGTGCGGCAACTACGACGGCCGTCGCGTCATCGAAACCGCGGAAGCCTAGACCACTCCGTCGCCGCGAGTATTGCGGCAGATTTGCCCGCGGAATACCGCGAATTTCTGCACTGCGGGCGCCTTGCAAGCGGGTAGTGGCCTTTGTATGAACCCGCCTTTCGGGAGGCTTCGGCCGGTCTTCCGCAACGTAGAATGGGAGATGTTCCGATGTCTGCAACCGAACGAGTCGTCGAGATCATCTGCGACCAGCTCACGCTCGATCCTTCCCAGGTCACGCCCGATTCGTCGTTCCTCGAGGATCTCGGGGCCGACTCGCTGGACATCGTCCAGCTGATCATGGCGCTCGAAGAAGAATACGGCCTGGAGATCTCCGACGAGGACGCCGAGAAGATCCGCACCGTCCAGGACATCGTCGATTTCATCGACAACCGAAAGTAGATGACCGCCGCGGCGGCCACCCCAGACAGCAAGACCGCTACCGCGGTCACTCGGGATGGCAAGGCCGCCGCGCAGAAGTTCGTGGTCGCAAGCGACCACGCGGCAATCGCGGCCAAGGCCGTGGTGCTCGACGAGCTGCGGTCCTGCGGGATCGAGGCAGTCGACCTCGGCCCGAACGATTCCGCATCCGTCGATTACCCCGATTACGCCGAGCGCGTTGCTCGCGGCGTGTCCGCTGGAGAGGCCGACCGCGGCGTGCTTCTGTGCGGCACCGGCATCGGCATGTCGATTGCCGCCAACAAGGTCGACGGCGTGCGGGCTGCTCTCGTACACGACGTGACGACTGCCGCGATGTCGCGCCAGCACAACGACGCGAACGTGCTGGTTCTCGGCGGCGGGCTGCTCGGCGACCGGCTGATTCGCGACATTGTGAGGACTTGGGTAAACAGCCGGTTCGAAGGCGGGCGCCACGAGCGGCGACTCGACAAGATCCGCAGCCTCGAAGGGACTCGCGAGACCACTCCGCGAGGATGACCGCAAGGAAGAACGCCGTGAATGTTCTGGAGCGAAGCGACCCGGAGATTTTTGCTGCCATCTGCGCGGAAGGGCGCAGGCAGGAGCTCAACCTCGAGCTGATCGCATCGGAAAACGCGGTCAGCGAAGCCGTCCTCGAAGCGGTCGGCTCGGTGCTGACGAACAAATACGCCGAGGGTTATCCGGGGCGCCGCTACTATGGCGGCTGCGAATTCGTCGACGTTGCCGAGGAACTCGCGATCTCGCGCGCCAAAGAACTGTTCGGAGCCGAGCACGTCAACGTGCAGCCCCATTCCGGATCGCAGGCGAACATGGCCGTGTACTTCGCGAACCTCGCGCCGGGCGACACCATCCTTGCGATGAATCTTTCGCACGGCGGGCACCTCACGCACGGCAGCCCGGTCAATTTCTCCGGCCGTTTCTTCCAGGTCGTCCCTTATGGTGTGGGCGAGGGCGACCATCGCATCGATTACGACGAAGTGCGCGCGCTGGCGCGCCAGCACCGCCCGAAGATGATCGTCTCGGGGCACAGCGCGTATCCGCGGATTCTCGATTTCGCCGCGTTCCGCAGCATTGCGGACGAAGTCGGCGCGCTGCTGATGGCCGACATCGCGCATGTGGCGGGGCTGGTCGTTGCCGGCCTGCATCCGTCGCCGGTCCCGCACTGCGATTTCGTCACGACGACGACGCACAAGACGCTGCGCGGGCCGCGTGGAGGGATGATCCTCTGCAAGGCCGAGCACGCGAAGAAGATCGACTCGTCGATCTTCCCGGGAAACCAGGGCGGACCACTGATGCACGTGATCGCGGGAAAAGCGGTCGCGTTCCGCGAGGCGCTGCGTCCGGAATTTCGTACATACCAGGAAAACATCATCGAGAACGCCGCCGCGCTCGCGCAGGCGCTGATGGAAGCGGGCTTTCGCCTCGTTTCGGGCGGCACCGACAACCACCTGATGCTCATCGATTTCCGCGACACGGAGATCACCGGAAAGAAAGCGCAGGAAAGTCTCGACCTCGCGCGCATCACGACCAATCGCAACACCGTTCCGTTCGATCCGCGCTCGCCGTTCGTGACGTCCGGGGTGCGCATCGGGACGCCGGCGGTGACGACGCGAGGAATGGGGCAGACCGAGATGCGCGAGATCGCCGCTTTCATCGCGCGCGGCCTGGCATCGCCCGACGATGCGGCTTCGCTGGCCGCTGTCGCACGCGACGTCGAAGCGCTCTGCCGCCGGTTCCCGATCTATCCGGGCCGCCACTACGCGAGCTGAGCTGCCGGCGGCTTCGTCCGCGGCAGTCCACAGGACGAGGACGAGCGATGCGTTGTCCTTTCTGCCAGCATGCGGACGACAAGGTCGTCGATTCGCGCGAAGGCGACGGCGGTGAGGTCATACGCCGGCGTCGCGAATGTCTGTCCTGCAAGCGGCGTTTCACGACCTATGAACGCATCGACGTGGTGATGCCGCTGGTCGTCAAGAAAGACGGACGCCGCGAGCCGTGGGACCGCATCAAGCTCGAAGCCGGATTCCACAAGGCGTGTGAAAAGCGGCCGGTTCCGGCCGATGCGATCGATGAAGGCGTCTCGCGCATCGAGCGGGCCATCCAGGACAAGGGCCTGCGCGAGATCCGCAGCGAGGATGTCGGCGAGCAGGTGATGGAGACGCTCAAGACGCTCGACGAGGTTGCGTATGTGCGCTTCGCATCGGTCTATCGCTCGTTCCGCGACATTGCCGAGTTCCAGCGCACGGTCGAGAACCTCGTGAGCGAACGAAACCGCGGCGGCAAGGAATGAATCCGCGCCGATCGGCCGGAAGCTCCGGCAAGAAGCACGTCGCGTCCCGCACAGACAAAAAGCTTGCCGCCGGCAACGGAAGCAGCGTCGCTGCAGGAATCGACGAGAAATGGATGCGCGAAGCCATCGCCGAAGCCGAGCGCGGCCTCGGACGGACGACTCCGAATCCCGCCGTCGGTTGCATCCTCGTCCGCAACGGCCGTGAGGTCGCCCGTGGTCACTACCGGGGCGCCGGCGGTCCGCATGCCGAAGCCGTGGCGCTGGCGGCGGCCGGATCGAAGGCGCGAGGCGCCACCGCGTACGTGACGCTCGAGCCGCACGCTCACCAGGGCCGCACGCCGCCGTGCACCGATGCGCTGATTCGCGCGGGCGTTCGTCGAGCGGTCATCGGATGCGAGGATCCCCACGAGATCGTCCGCGGTCGCGGGCTGCGCCAGCTTCGCGGCGCGGGCGTCGTCGTCGAGTGCGGCCTGCTCGGGGACGAATGCGGCGACGTGATTCGCGGATACCGCCGCTTCATCACGGGAAAAGGCCCGTATGTGCATCTCAAGCTGGCCGCGAGCCTCGACGGGCGCATTGCGGCCGCGGGCGGTGATTCACGCTGGATCTCGACCGATGCGTCGCGCGCGCTCGTGCAGAAAATGCGCGCGCGGTCCGAGGCGATCCTCGTCGGGATCGGTACCGTGCTTGCCGATGACCCGCGCCTGACGTGCCGGATTCCGGGGGCTCCGTCTCCGCTGCGTGTCATCCTCGATCCGGAGTTGCAGACGCCTCCGGACGCCAACGTGATTCGCGGACGCGGGCGGGCGCTCATCATCGGAAGCGCGTCGGCGCCCCTTCGACGTCGAGAGCGCATCGAGCGGGCGGGCGCGACGGTCGAGTGTTTTGATACGCGCGGCGTTCGTGGCTGGAAGAGGCTTCTCGGCCGACTGGCCGGGCACGGTGTCATGGAACTGCTGGTCGAAGGCGGAGGATCGGTGGCTGCGTCGGCGGTCAAAGCCGGCGTGGTCAATCGCGTCTCGATCTTTTACAATGCGCGGTTTCTCGGCGCCGACGGAGTTGCAATGATCGGCGCGCTCGGAGTGCGCCGCGCCGCCGACGGGCCGAAGCTCAGGACGCTCGGCGTGCAGCGGATCGGCGAAGACATTTTGTGGGAGGGGGAATTCGAGTGACGCGCGCCGCATACGGAAAACTTGCCGAGCTCACGGTCGCGATGCGTGAGATTCGTCGCGGCTCCGGCGTCGTTCTCTTCGACGAGAATCATCCGGAAAACGGCGGCTACCTGGTCGCGAGCGCGCGCCGCATCACGGCCGAAATGGTCAACCTGATGGCCAGCCGTGCGGGAGGCCTCGTATGCCTGGCCGTCCACGAGGACCGGCTTCGCAAGCTCGGCATACCGCTGCTCGTCGCCGACAGCCCGTTTCGCCAGGGCCATGCCTTCGGTGCATCCATCGAAGCCGCGACCGGCGTGACGACCGGCATTTCGGCGGCCGATCGCGCGGCGACCATCCTCGTCGCGAGCGGCCCCGATGCCGTACCCGCCGATCTGGTGATGCCGGGACATATCTTTCCGATCCAGGTGCGTAGCGGGGGCGTGCTGGTGCGCGCCGACGCGGCTGCTGCGGCGTCCGATCTCTGCGCACTCGCCGGCGAGTCCGAGTCGGCCGCCCTCTGCGCCGTGCTCGACGAAACCGGCGAGCTCGCCAGCCTGGAGAGCCTTTCGGCATTTGCCGAAGAGATCCACGCACCGCTCCTGCCGATCGGAGCGATCGTTGCACACCGGCTCGCGACCGAAGTCGTCGTCGACCGCATCGCCGAGCGCGACATGGAAAGCGGCTACGGCGGTCGCTTTCGCGCGATCGTCTATCGAAACGATTTCGATCGCGACGAGCACATGGCGCTCGTCGCCGGCGATCTCGCCGGCAGCGATCCGGTGACGGTGCGCGTGCACTCGCAGTGCCTGACCGGAGACGTCTTCGGATCGACCCGCTGCGACTGCGGCGACCAGCTGCGTCTCGCGATGGATACGATCTCGCGCGAAGGGCGCGGCGTGATCGTCTACATGCACCAGGAGGGCCGCGGCATCGGTCTCGCGAACAAGGTTCGTGCCTACGAGCTCCAGGATCAGGGACGCGACACGGTCGAAGCCAACCTCGATCTCGGATTCGGCGAGGACCTGCGCGACTACGGGATCACCGCCCAGATCCTCAAGGATCTCGGCGTAAAGCGCGTACGCCTGCTGACCAACAATCCGCGCAAGGTCGCGAGCCTCGAACGCTACGGAGTCTCCGTCGTCGAGCGGCGCGCGATCGAAATCCCTGCCCATGAGGACAACATCGCGTATCTTCGCACCAAGCAGCACAAGCTCGGCCACCTGCTCGAGTTCCCGACTCCGGGCGACAAGGACCGCGGCGAATGACGGAGAGCATTCGCATCGCGATCGTGGTCAGCCGTTTCAACCGGTCGGTCACCGACAATCTGCTCGAAGGCGCGCGCGCCGCGGCGGCAAAGCTCGGCGTGTCGTGCGACGAAGCCGACGTATTTGCGGTGCCCGGAGCATTCGAGCTGCCGCTGGTGGCCCGTGAGGCTGCCATGCGCGAGCGTTACGCCGGCGTCGTCTGCCTCGGCGCGGTCATTCGCGGCGAGACGCCGCACTTCGACTACGTCTGCAGCGAAGCGGCGGCGGGAATCGCGCGCGTCTCGATGGAGACGGGCAAGCCCGTGGCGTTCGGCGTGCTGACGACCGACGACGTCGGTCAGGCGCTCGAGCGTGCCGGCGGTGCAGTCGGCAACAAGGGTTACGAAGCCGTGGTCACGGTGGTCGAGACTCTCGAAGCGATCGAGCGGGTGCGAGCGGCCGGGAGCGGTGCGTGAGCAAGCCGTCGCGCCGCAAGGCCCGTGAGGCAGCGCTGCAGCTTCTCTACCAGGTCGACCTTACCGGCAACCGGGACGACGATGCGTTCGCGACCTACTGGCAATCGTGGCCGGAGATCGAGCTGGATCCGCGCACGCGCGAATTCGCAGAAACGCTCGTGCGCTTCGTGCTGTCGGATGAGACCCGCATCGACGCGGCAATCGATGCGGCCGCGAGCAACTGGGATCTCGACCGCTTCTCACGCGTCGATCTGAACCTGCTGCGCCTGGCCGTCGGCGAGCTGCTCGGTTCGCCGGAGGTGCCGGCGCCGGTCGTCATCAACGAAGCGGTGGAAATCGCACACCGCTTCTCGGACGAGAAGGCGGCATCGTTCATCAACGGTGTGCTCGACCGGGTCGCGCGCGATACCGGACGGATATCGAAAGCGCGCGGGGCGCGCAGCTAGCCAACGCGCGAGGCGCGCGGCCACAGAAGAAAGGAGAGCAGGACGATGCTGCCCGAACGATACGACGCCGGCGAGATCGAGCGTCGATGGCAGGCGAAGTGGGAAGACGCGGCATCCGCTCCACGGGCCGCCAGCGCGGATTCCACTTCACCGGCCGCCAGCGCGGCCTCCGCGCCGCGCGCCGACGGAACCGGTAAATCCTTCTATCTGCTCGAGATGTTCCCGTATCCGTCGGGCCGCATCCACATGGGCCACGTCCGCAACTACACGATCGGCGACGTGCTGGCGCGGTTTCTGCGCGCGCGCGGATTCGACGTGCTGCATCCGATGGGCTGGGACGCGTTCGGTCTTCCCGCTGAAACGGCCGCGATCCAGCGCGGAGTGCAGCCGGCGGCGTGGACGTACGAAAACATCGCGTCGATGCGCGTGCAGCTCAAGCGGCTCGGCTTCAGCTACGACTGGTGGCGCGAGATCGCGACGTGCCATCCGGGATACTATCGCTGGGAGCAGGTGTTCTTCCTGCAGATGCTCGAAAAGGATCTTGCATATCGCAAGAAGGCAGTCGTCAACTGGTGCGAACAGTGCGGCACCGTGCTTGCGAACGAGCAGGTCGAAGGGGACCAGTGCTGGCGCGGCCACACGCCGGTCATCCAGAAGGAGCTCGACGGCTGGTTCCTCCGGATCACCGCATACGCGGACGAGCTTCTGAAGGGACTCGACGGGCTCTCCGGGTGGCCCGAGAAAGTCCGCACCATGCAGCGCAACTGGATCGGCCGCAGCGAAGGCGTCGAGATGTCGTTTCGAGTTGCGGAGACCGGCGACGATATCGGCATCTTCACGACGCGTGCGGACACGCTGTTCGGCGTGACGTTCGTTTCGATCGCCGCCGAGCATCCGCTCGTGGAGAAGCTGGCCCAGGCCGGCGGCAACGCCGAGGCCGTGCGCGAGTTCGTGCAGAAGATCCGCCGGCAGGACCAGGCCGAGCGTTCGCAGGGCAAAGACGGCGTCGCCACCGGCTGTCACGCGATTCATCCGCTCACCGGGGAGAAGGTGCCGGTCTACGTCGCGAGCTTCGTGCTGATGGGCTACGGCACCGGTGCAGTCATGGCGGTGCCGGCGCACGATCAGCGCGACTTCGAGTTCGCGCGCACGCACGGCGTTCCGATCGTCGTCGTCGTCGATCCGGAAGGCTCCTCGCTGTCGGCGGACGAGATGACGGCGGCATTCGAAGACGACGGCGTGCTGCGAGCGAGCGGAAAGTACACGGGGCTTTCCAGCGCCGACGCGCGCGAACGAATCGCCGGCGAGCTCGAAGGAATCGGGAAGGGCACCCGGCGCGTCAACTTTCGCCTTCGCGACTGGGGCATCTCGCGCCAGAGATACTGGGGCACGCCGATCCCGATCATCCATTGCGTGAAGTGCGGCGTGGTTCCGGTGCCGCGCGAACAGCTTCCCGTAGTTTTGCCGACCGATGCGCCTCTGCTGGCCGGCGGCGCGTCGCCGCTTCCGTTACTGGAATCTTGGGTACGCGTTGCGTGTCCTGCATGCGGCGGCGATGCCCGGCGCGAGACCGACACGATGGACACGTTCGTCGAGTCGTCGTGGTACTTCCTGCGCTACACGTCGCCGCGCAGCGAAAACGCTCCGTTCGACCCCGCTGAGCTCGCGCGCTGGCTGCCGGTGAGCCAGTACGTCGGCGGCGTCGAGCACGCCGTGCTCCATCTTCTGTATTCGCGGTTTTTCACGCGCGTGCTGCGCGACCTGGGCTGGGTCGATCTGGACGAGCCGTTCACCAACCTGCTTACGCAGGGCATGGTCATCAAGGACGGCGCGAAGATGAGCAAGTCGAAGGGCAACGTCGTCGACCCGGACGACCTCGTGCAGGCATTCGGCGCCGACACCGCGCGGCTTTTCTCGATGTTCGCTGCGCCGCCGGAAAAGGATCTCGAATGGAGCGAGCGCGGCGTCGAAGGAAGCCATCGTTTCCTTTCGCGCGTGTGGCGCATGGCGCTCTCTGTCCCCGACGCACCGCTTGCATGGCAGGATCCGGGCGCGGACGGCCTTTCGAGCGAGAGCGCCGCGTTGCGCTCGGTGGTCCACGACACGATCCGGCGCGTGACGCGCGACATCGGCGAGCGCATGCATTTCAACACCGCCGTTGCCGCGATCATGGAGCTCGTCAACGCGATCTACGACCGCAGCGCCAGCTCGGCAGGCAGCGAAGGCCCGCGTGACCCGGTGCTGCCGTTCGCCGTGGCGACGGTGCTGCGGCTGCTGATGCCATTCGCACCGCACATGACATGCGAGCTCTGGGAGCGGCTGGTCGGTGGTGCGGGCCTCGAGAGCATCGCGTGGCCGGACTATGACGCGGCGGCGCTCGTCCGTGAACGCATCGAGATCGCCGTGCAGGTCAACGGCAAGGTGCGCTCGCGCATCCTGATCGGCGCCGAATGCTCGGACGCCGAGGCCATCGAAGCCGCGCTCGCCGATGGCAAGATTCACGCGGAGCTCGCCGGACGTGTCCCGCGAAAGAGTGTCTACGTGCGCGGGCGCCTCGTCAGCGTCGTTGTCTGATGCCGCTCTTCGGGCAGAGCTACGGATGCCGGCTGCGGTTCTCGAAGACTGTGGGTGCTGCCGTGCGTGCTCGTGCAATCGCGTCCGCGGTGGCGCTGCTCTTCACCGCGGCCGGCTGCGGCTATAGCTTCGTGCGTTCGGTGGCGGTTCCTGCCGACGTTCGAACGGTGCTCGTGCGTGTGCAGCTGCCCGAGCGAAGCGATCCGCTGATCGCCGATGCGCTCGCGCGCGAGATGCGCAGGGTGCTGCGATGGAACGGCCGCTTCCGGCCTGTGGAAAGCGGCAAGGCCGACGCGGAGCTCGTGCTGCACGTGACCACGGACCGCATCCGCGCGGTCGCGTTCGATGAGTTCGACCAGGTCCTGGACTACCAGGCGACGATTGCGGTCAATGCGCAGCTGCGGCGCACGGGCGATGCAGTGCTGTGGTCCGCGGAGCACGTCGCGGCTACCCGGGGCCAGGCCGCGGTGCAGGGCGCAATCGTGACGTCGAGCTCGTCGTTCCAGGGCGGTGACATCGTCTCGCGCGAGGACCTCGGAAAATTCGACGGCGTGCAGCTCGGCGAAGAACGCAAGATCGCCGCACGCGACGCGGTGCTGCGCGACCTGGCCGAGACGGTCTATTCGCGCATGACCGAAGGGTTCTGACGGTGGGGGATCTTCAGCCTTTGAGCGCAGCCACGCTGCGTGCCAGGCGGCCGCTCTGGCGATCCGCCGTGCGGCGGTGAAGGACGCCTTTGCTCGCAGCCTTGTGGAGCTGGCTGGCGGCTTCGCGAAGCTTGCCGTCGGCCGCGTCCTTGTCGCCCGAGGCGACGGCTTCGCGCAGCTGACGAATCATCGTGCGCAGCTTGGCGCGCACCGAACGGTTGGCGATCCGGGCTTTCTCGGACTGGCGATGGCGCTTGAGCGCAGAAGGATGATTGGCCACGGAACCTCCGGTGGTGATTTCAGCTGAGCGAAACGATGCCCAGTATCAACGGAGAAGGGGACGGTCAAGCCGCGAAGGGCGTGCCCGGCCGGCACGCTCTGCCGCTCGCCGACGAGCGCGCCAGCGTCTCGCGCGCCGCGCACGTGCTCGCCGTGATGACCGCAATCTCGCGGGTTGCCGGGCTTTTCCGCGACGCGGCCATCGGCGCGGTGTTCGGAACCGGCGCCGGTGCGGACGCGTTCTTCGTGGCCTTCCGCATTCCGAATCTGATGCGACGCCTGGTTGCGGAAGGCGCGACATCGGCCGCGTTCGTGCCGGTGCTCACCGAGCGTCTCGCAAGCGGCGGCGAATCATCGGCGCTGAAGGCGGCCGGAGCCGTCGGCGGCGCGGCATTCGTGGTGCTGGCGGTTCTGACCGTCGCCGGGATGGCATTCTCGGGCGTGCTGACGTCGCTGTTCGCGCCCGGCTTCTCGCGCGACGCGGCGAAGCAGGCGCTCACTGTCTCGCTGACCTGCTGGACGTTTCCGTATCTGCTGCTGGTCGGTCTGGCGGCGTGGGCAATGGGAGTCCATCACACGTTCCGCCGCTTCGCGCTGCCCGCGATCGGCCCGGTGATGATGAACGTCGCCATCATCGCGTTCGCGCTGCTTGTGGCGCCGCGCCTGGAGACGCCGTCGTGGGCGCTCGTGGCAGGCGTAGTCGTCGGCGGCGCTGCACAGCTCGCCGTCCAGGTTCCGTCGCTGTGGCGGCTCGGGCTTCGGCCGTCGATGTTTGCGAATTTCTCGGACGCGGCCGTCCGGCGCTGCGGCCGGCTCGTCGCCGCCGCGGTCGTCGGCGGTTCTGTCTACCAGCTCAGCGTGCTGGTCGCGACGATGTTCGCATCGCTGCTTCCGCCGGGCACCGTCTCGTACCTGTGGTACGCGGACCGGGTCTTCGAGTTTCCGCTCGGCATCGTCGCGGTCGCGGTTGGAACGGCGGCGCTTCCGAGCCTCTCTTCGCAGGCCGCCGCGCGCCACCTCGACGGAATGGCCGAAACCGTGATCCATGCGATGGGGCTGACGATCGCGTTCTGTCTGCCCGCAGCAGTCGGTCTCGTGCTGCTGTCCGACGACATCACCGCGCTGCTTTTCGAGCGCGGAAGCTTTGCCGCCCACGACACGGCAATGACGGCGTGGGCGCTGCGTGCGAGCGTGCCGGGACTTCTCGGCGTGGGACTCGTGCGCGTGCTGTCGGCGGCGTTCTTCGCGATCGAGAACACGCGTGTTCCGGTGCTCTCGGGGATCCTGTCGTTGTTCCTCGGAGCGGTCCTGTCGATTGCGCTCATGGGGCCGGTCGACCCGGGTATGGCGTGGTGGGGCGCCGGCGCACTGTCTGCGCTCAGCCATACGCTTGGGGTCGCCGACTACCGGCACGCCGGTCTTTCTCTCGCGACCGGGCTGTCATCGACGGCCAACGCCGTCGTGCTGCTCGTCCTGCTGCGCAAGGCCCTTCCCGGGCTGCGCCTCGGGATGCTCGCCCGGCCGGTGCTGCGCCACGCTGTTGCAGCGACGGTGATGGCGGCCTTTCTCATGGGATGGAAGGCTCTGGCGGCATCCTGGAGCTTCGAGGGTGCACTTGCGGTGCGGGTGGCGGGCGGAATCGCCGGGGGCTCGGCCATCTACCTTGCGGTGGCGGCGCTGCTCGGGAGCGCAGAGATCCTCGAGCTGCTGGCGGCGGTGCGGCGAGCGGCCGAGCCGCCGCCGGTCGCGTCATGACTCGCTGGTAAGGCGCTTGGCCTGCTGCCAGGCCGCTTCGAGCTCGTCCGGCGAGCACGCGGCAAGGTCGCGGCCCTGGTCCTGCATCGAAGTCTCGAGCGCGCGGAAACGCGCCTGGAACTTGACGAGCGCGCGCTCGAGTGCGACCTCGGCGTGCACGCCGGAAAGCCGCGCCCAGCTCGCAATCGCGAACAGCAGGTCACCGATCTCTTCGGCCAGCATCTCCGGATTCCCCGAAGCGAACGCCGCGTCGGCTTCGGCGAGCTCTTCTTCCACTTTGTGACGCACGTCGACGGCGGCGGCCCAGTCGAATCCGACGGCAGATGCTTTCTCGCCGAGCCGGTGCGCGCGGATGAGGCCGGGAAGCGAGCGCGGAACGCCGTCGATCGCCGAGGACGACGCATGTCCGCGCTCGGCGCGTTCGGTCTTCTTGATCGCAGCCCAGTTGCGTTCGACCTCGCTCGCCGAGCTCACCGTCGTGTCACCAAAGACGTGCGGATGACGGCGCACGAGTTTCGCGCAGATGTTTTCGACGACATCGTCGATCGAGAATGCGCCGCGCTCGGCGGCAAGCTCGGAGTGGAAGATCACCTGCAGGAGCAGATCACCGAGCTCGTCGCGGAGCTCGGCATCGCTCGCGGCATCGAGAGCCTCGAGCACCTCGTAGGCTTCCTCGATCAGATAAGGGCGCAGCGTCTCATGCGTCTGCTCGGCGTCCCACGGACATCCACCAGGGGAGCGCAGCTTGTGAAGGATCGCGACGAGGTCGGCGAAAGAGCGTCGGGTCACGTGGATTCCGTTGCTGGCGGCTCGTCGCCGGAAGACGCGCCGGTGGCGGGGGTGAGTTAGTTGATGGAAGCCCTGGCCACGGAGGAGCCGAGCTCCTCGAGCAGGGCGGAGGCCTCGTCGAACGACTTGCGGCGCCCCTGGATGCACGCGAGGTGAGCCGCGCGGCGCGCCTCGCGTCGTGCCTGGTCGATATCTCCATCATGGGCAAGCGCTCTGGCGAGCGA
This sequence comes from Candidatus Limnocylindrales bacterium, assembly GCA_035571835.1. NCBI lineage: Bacteria > Bacillati > Chloroflexota > Candidatus Limnocylindria > Candidatus Limnocylindrales > Candidatus Limnocylindrales bacterium. Next base: position 23,780 of record DATNBU010000013.1, read on the forward strand.
CACGCGCGTTCCGACGCCGCCCGGATTGAGCTCGGTGGCCCGGCGGAGCAGCCTCAATCCTTCGCGGGCATCTCCGCCGAGAAGCGACGGAAGGTCGAGCAGAACGCCGCCCTTTGCCGCCAGTGCGTTCGCATAGCCCGGGTCGAGTGCAATCGCTTTATCGAGATACTGCTTGTCCAGGGCCCGAAGCGCGAAAAGATTCTTGGTTGCGCCGTCCGCCAGCAGAATCCGTCCGGTCGCGGCGAAATACACGAAATTGGCGCCTGCGGAGTTCGGATTTCTTGCCAGCGCCGCCTCGGCCTCCTCACTGGCATGCCTGTAAAGAGTCAGCGTGACGTCATCGACTGCGAGCCGAAGCTCGGCCGCGCGCAGCGTTCGCTCGGCTGTGAGTACCCCCTGATCGGTTTCCATTGCGCAGGCGGGTGCGACCGCAAGCAGCGTCGCAACGAGGTAAACAATGGAGATTGATTTGCGGATCACACCCGTCCTCAAGTTCGCACGAGCGTTCACCCAGACGGTCCAAGTGCGCGTCTCGCCGCGATAAAACGATGGGTTAACACGCCCTGTGCTCTGTCACAATGGCAGAAGTCGGCATCGGCTGCGCACCGGCGTCGCAACAGTCTGAGTCCAATTCCAAGTCGCGAGCGTGATTCCACGTCAGTCAAGTCTCTTTCAGCCATAAACGGCAGAGGTGGATCGCTCGAAACCGCCTTCGTGAATTGGCCTTGAAACTGGGGAAGCAAGCGGGATTTCAAGGCATTTACGGCGCGTCGCAGCATGTCCCGCAAAATCGTCAGTCTGTCTGCCGGGTTCGTTGACCGTCGGCGGTAGTGGCCGTAATCACTGAGTCACGGGGAAGCACAGGTAAGACCACGGGTCGCCTGAAGCCGATTGTCGATCGCAACCAAGGGAGAGGTTGAGCCATGAGTCACCCAGCAGCCATGTTCGCAACCGTAGAGCAAGTGGGAATCGAGCCTTCGCGCGAGCCTGAAAATCGCCTGATGCTTGCTGTGCTCGAAGAGGCGCTGGTGACTTTCCAGCGCGGCCTCAATTCGCCGGTGCCAGAGCGCCGCAAGCGCTTCTGTGAAGTCGACAAGTGGGTCTCGGAGAAAGACTCCGACTGGCCATTTTCATTCGAGAACATCTGCCAGACGCTTCGCATCGATCCGGATTACATCCGGGCCGGCCTGCGCACGCTCAAGTGCCAGTCGCTTCTGCATCGATCGCAATCTCGCGGCCGCAAGCTGCGGCGTGAGCGAATCTACGATCGTCGCGGATGGCGCGGTCACATCAAGTAAACGTTCCTGTCTGCACGCTCTCGCAATCGGCCGGCGACCTATAGACGCCGGCCGACGGGAAGCACGGCGGGGGACGAGTCGCTTGCGGCACTGATCCCCCGCCGTTAGCTTCCCCGGATGCCCGCATCCAATCCGGCAGTCGTTTCCGTCCTCGGGCGGGACCAGAAAGGCGTCGTCGCCAGGATCTGCACGTACCTGGCCCAGCACAGCGTCAACATCGAACAAATCGAGCAGAACGTGATGGAGGGCCTCTTCATCATGTCGATGCTCGTCGATCTCAAGGATCTTGATGTCAACCTCGACACGCTGATTCTCGACCTCAAGGGCATCGGGTCGGAGATGCAGATGGAGGTGACCATCCGCCTGCACGGCGAGCGGACGCAGAAACGTGTTGCGCTTCTCGTGTCGAAAGAAGCCCACTGCCTCGAAGCCCTCATCGACGCGCACGCGAACCAGGAGCTCGACGCCGAGTTCCCCGTCGTGCTGTCGAATCATCCGGACCTCGAACCGCTCGCCGTCGCCGCCGGCATTCCGTTTCGCTGGGCACCGTCGACCGACAAGCCGGCGCACATGGAATTCCTGGCGAAAGAGCTTGCGTCGGTCCGACCGGATTTCGTCGTGCTCGCGCGCTACATGCAGGTGCTGACGCCCGAGCTGACGCGCGCGTACGCCAGCCGCATCATCAACATCCATCCGTCGCTGCTGCCGTACTATCCGGGCGCGAACGCGTACAAGCAGGCCTATGAGGCTGGAATCCGCGTGTGCGGCTGCACCGCGCACATCGTGACCGAAGAGCTCGACAAGGGTCCGATCCTGCTGCAGGACGTCTTTCACATACGGGTCGGCGAAGACTCGCTCGAAACCGTCAAGGCCAACGGCCGCGCGCTCGAGGCCAAGGTGCTGACCAAGGCGGTTCAGCTTTGCGTGCGCGACGAGATCGTCGTGATGGACGGAAAAGTTCTGTTCCGTCCCGGGCGCGTCAACTAGGCGAAACCTGGGCGGGCGGAGGCGGGTCCGGCTGGACCGCAGGACTCCTAGGACGCGACGGAGGCGAGTGGGGCTGTGCTGATCTCGATGCCGAGGGCTGCTCCGGCCCGTTCGAGGTCGGCCTGAAGCGCCGCCGGCGCGCAAGATTCCGGAACACGCATGCGGATCTGCAGCGTGTAAAGTGGCGTTCCGCTCTCGGCGACGGGTTTGGCTTCGCCGCGAAGATCGGTGATCAGCACCGCATGATCGGCGAGCACGCGCGAAACTCCCGCAACGATGCCCGCCTTGTCGACGCCGACGGCCGAAAGGCTGTAATCCCCGCCTGTCCCGACGACACCGGGGCCGTCGACGGGTCGCAGGAAAACCGTCAGGCGCCGTTCCCATTCGAGCCGTTTGGTCGCTTCGTAAAGCCGGTCCTGAAGGTCGGCCCCGCTTCCGCTGACCAGCATCAACGTTGCGAACTCGCTTCCGAGCATCGTCATGCTCGCGTCTTCGAGATTGCAGCCGCACGCGTAAACGCATTCGGAAAGATCGGCGACGATTCCCGGCCTGTCGCGGCCGATCGCCGCCATGGCAAACCATCTCTTCTGCGACATGCGCGACATGCTATCAGTGACGTTTCGCCGGTCCAGAGCAGCTGCTGGTGGCTCGGAGCGGTTTCGTGCGGCTGAGCGTCATCATTCCGGTTCGAAATGAAGAGGCGTGCATCGCCCGGACGCTCGCCGCCGCAGGGCCGGAGCTTCGCGACGGAGATGAGCTGATCGTCGCCGACGGCCGCAGTACGGACCGCACGGCCGACGTTGCAAGGGAACACGGAGCACGCGTGCTCACTTGTGAACCGGGTCGCGGACGGCAGATGAACGAAGCGGCCGAGCTTGCGAGCGGTGACGTGCTGCTGTTCGTCCATGCCGACACGGAGCTGCCCGCCGGCTATCGCGGCGACATCGAGGCGTCGCTGCGCGGCGACGACGTATGCTGGGGCCGTTTCGACATCACGTTCGATGAAGGCGGCCGGCTTCTTCGACTCATCGCATGGCTGATCTCGACGCGGTCGCGGATCTTTCGCAGCGCGACCGGCGATCAGGCGATTTTCGTTCGACGCAGCGACTTCGAAGCGGCCGGCGGGTACCGCGAACAGCATCTGTTCGAGGATGTGGACCTGGCGCGGCGGCTTCGCCGCCGCGGACGAATGGCAATTCCACGCGGACGGGCGGTGACGTCGTCGCGGCGGTGGCGAAACCGCGGCGTCTGGGCGACGACGGCAAGGATGTGGACGCTGAAGACGCTCTACCTGTGCGGCGTCCCCGCTGGACGTCTCGGCCGCTTTTATCCGGACGAACGCTGAGCGCCGATCGGCGGGCTCACGAAACACTCCGTGCCGACGGCTGCGCGTCCGCGCACGCGCACGAAGCGCCCGTCGATCGTGACCCGCCCCTCCGCAATCAGGCGCAGGGCTTCCGGATAGATCCGGTGCTCGAGCGCAAGGATCCGCTGCCGGATCGTCTCCGCATCTTCCCCGGGAACGACCGGCACGGCGCCCTGCAGGATGATCGGTCCGTGATCGACGTCCTCGTCGACGAAGTGGACGGTGGCCCCGGCGATCGTCACGCCATGCTCGGCCGCCTGGGCCTGCGCGTTCGAGCCGCGAAATGCCGGCAGCAGCGCCGGGTGAATGTTGACGATGCGCTGCGGAAAGCGACCGAGCAGCGCCCCGGTGATCAGGCGGTCGAATCCGGCCATCACGACCAGTCCGACGCCTGCCGTTTCGAGCGTACTGGCAACGTCCGTGTCGAACAACTCTCGCGTGGCATACGCGCGATGTTCGACGACGCGGACCGGAATACCTCTGGCTTTGGCTTTGGCGATCACCGGAGCGGCAGGGCGGTTGCAGACGAGCACCGCGATGCGCGCCGGAATCTCGCCGGAAGCGACGGCGGCAGCGATCGAATCGAAGTTGGTTCCGCTGCCAGAGGCCAGGATGCCGATCGAGAGCAGCTCCATCGTGGTCCGGATCAGCCTTGCCGGTAGACGACGCGGCGCGGGCCTTTTTCGATCGTCCCGATCGGCCGTGCCGGTACGCCGCGGCGTCGCAGGAAACGGACCGTGCTGTCGGCCGCGTCCGCCCGCACAATGACGACGTATCCGGTGCCGCAGTTGAACGTTCGATCCATCTCTTCGCGACTGATGCGGCCGCGTTCGCGAACCAGCTCGAAGATCGGGAGCACGGGCAGCGCGCGCCGGTCGATCACGGCGCGGGCAGACTTCGGAAGCACGCGCACGAGATTGCCGGCCAGCCCGCCGCCGGTGATGTGGGCCATCGCATGTACGTCGACCTTCGCGATCAGCGCGAGGATTGCCTTGACGTAGATTGCCGTGGGCGTGAGGAGCGCGTCCCCCAGCGTGGCGCCGAGCTCCGGAACGCGGCGCGTGAGCGCCTTGCGCGTGGTGGCTCCGAGCGCACGGCGCGCAAGGCTGTAGCCGTTGCTGTGCAGTCCGGTGGACTCGAGGCCGACAACGACGTCGCCGGGCCGCACGCGGCTTCCGTCGATGAGCTTTTTGCGCTCGGCGATGCCGACGCAGAATCCGGCGAGGTCATACTCGCCGGGCTTGTAGAAGCCGGGCAGCTCGGCGGTCTCGCCGCCGACCAGCGCCATGCCGGCCTGCCGGCAGCCTTCCGCGATGCCGCGTACGATGGCTTCGCCGTCGATTCCCTTGAGCGAGCCGACTGCGAAGTAATCCAGGAAGAAGAGCGGCCGGGCGCCGGTCGTAATCAGGTCGTTGCAATTCATCGCAACCAGATCGATGCCGATGGTGTCGTGCTTTCCGGTGAGCTGGGCCACCGAGAGCTTGGTGCCGACGCCGTCGGTCGACGAAACCATGACCGGCTCGCGCATTCCCTTCGGGACGGCGAACGATGCGGCGAACGGTCCGACGCCGCTCAAAACTCCGGGGATTCGGGTCCTTGCGGCCAGACGCGCGATGCTTTCGACAAGTCGATCGGCTCGATCGATGTCGACGCCCGCGCTTCGATAGGTGAGCGCACGCCGGGACACGCGTGGCCCCTAAAGGACGGGCTCCCGGATGTCAACGAGCGAGCGCTCGCAGCATCCGTGAGCGAACAGGCCGGTGTTGCGCAGATCGTGCGCGGCGCGCATTCGAGGTCGCCTGCACCGAATGCAGCACTGTCACGGCTTGCGGGCGAGAAAGACTCCGCGCGCGGTCGCGCCGCGCATCTCGTCGTAACGAAGCAGCTCGAAGTCGGCGAACGCGTGCGGAAGCTCCGACTCCGCGAGCAGATATTCCGTGCACGACGGTCCCTCGGCATTCCTGGTTCCCTGGTCAAGGAACGTATCGATCAGGAGAAGGCCGCCGGGTCGCAGACCATCACGGAGACTCGGAAAGATCCGGCGCTCGAGAAAATCGACCTGGACGATCAGATCGAATACGGCCGCCGCGAACGGCCATGCATCGATGTCGGCCTGCAGTGCGAGTGTGCGCGCCGTGCTCCCGGACGGAAGCGACGCACGGGCGTGCGCGAGGGCCGTCATCGAGATGTCCATCGCGACCACGTGATAGCCTGCTTCGCAAAGCGGTGCGACGTGTCGACCCTGTCCGCACGCGAGGTCGAGCGCGATCGCATCGGCGCGCGGTGCGCGCGGCAACGCACGCACCGACTCGCGCGGCGTCAGCTTGCTCGCACCGAGATGGCGCCCCTCCCAGCGCTTTCTGTCCTCGCTCGACATCGGTTCAGGATTTCCTCATCGGCACAGGCGAGCACGGCGCATCGCACCCGGTCCGCGCCGCCGATCCAGAGCGCAGTTGCTGCGGCGCGCAGCGTCGCGCCGGTCGTTATGACATCGTCGACGAGCACCACCGAATAGCCGCGGACACCGTCGGGGCCAAGCCCGAACGCGCCCTCGGCATTGGCGCGACGGGCTGCACCGCCGAGCGTCCGCTGCGCGGGGCGATCGCGCGTGCGCACGAGACTTTGCTGTGAGAGACGCGCGCGACTGCTGCGCGACAGCGCATCGGCGAGCCACGCCGCGGGGCTGAGGCCGCGTGCGCGAAGGCGCCGGACGTCCGACGGGATCGGGACGATCACCTCGGCCGGATCGATGGTGCCCGCAAGGCGCATCGCGAAAAGCGCGCCGAGGCAGCGACCCGCGTAACGGTCTCCACGATCCTTGAACCCGCGCAGCGCACGGCCGAGCGGCGACAGTGAGACAGCGGCGCCGGGCTGCCGCGACCAGTACGCGCCGACGAACTGCAGCTCGTGGAAAGCGACACGGGTGCGAAACGGCCGGTCATCGATGCCGCTGGCGGAGATACATTCGCGGCACAGCGGCGATCCGAAGAACGCGCCACACGACGGACATCGGCCGGCAGGAAGCCTCAGGTAGCGGCGCAGCACGGCGAGCCCGTTCACGCGTGGTCGATGGCAGAGAAACCGCTGCGATCGCAATGACAGCCAAGGACAGTTCGTGCCGGTGGGAGCGGGTTAGCGGGGCTCGGCGAAAACGTCCCGTGCGAATCCGAGAATCTTTTCTGCAACCAGCTCGGGACGTTCGAGCGGCAGGTTGTGATCGCCGCCTTCGATCATCTCGAGGCGGGCGACCGACGGCATCGCGCGTTGCAGCAGCACGGATCCGCCGGGAGGCGTCATCTGGTCGGCCAGGCCCTGCAGGATGAGCACCGGACACGTCACGCGCGCAAGGGCGTCGGTGTAGTCATAGCTGCTCGCCGCGCGCGCCTGCTCCGCATAGACGCGCCGGTCCGTGCGTGCGGCGATCGCCGCATGAAAGTCGAGCACATCCGCATGCTCTCGGGCGAACTCTTCGGTAAAGCCGCGTGCACGTGCGGCAGGCGACGGCGAGATGCCGTTGGCCTCGACGCTGTCGGCGATGCGCCGCCAGTTCTGAGTGGCTTTTTCGCTCAGGCGGCTCGAGGTCGAGATCAGCACGGCGCCCGCGATCGCCGGTATCTGCCGGGTGAGCAGCTCTTCGACGAGCACGCCGCCGAGAGAATGTCCGACCGCGACATAGCGCTCGAGCCCGACGGCTTCGGCCACGCGCGCAACGTCGTCAGCTGCGCGGGCGAGGGTGTACGCGGCGGATCCCCGTGAAGAATCGCCACAGCCGCGAAGATCGGGGGCGACGACCTTCACGTGCCGGGCAAGGAGCGGCATCAGTGCGGACCACGTCCTGCGCGATCCGCCGAGCCCGTGCACGAGCACGACCGCCGGGCCGGAAACGGCTTCGCCTTGGCAATCCACTTCGATCTCCACATCATCGACGGCGATTCGCATGCGGAAGGCCTAACGGCGAAGCCGGAGACAGTCAATGGACGTGGCAGGCGCCGCCCTCGGCAACGGGCCGATGCGCGGCAGCAGACGCTCGAACAGGAGAACCAGCGATGGGATTGCTTGACGGAAAGGTGGCGATCGTAACCGGCGCCGGCCGCGGCATTGGCCGTGCGGTTGCGGAGCTGATGTCCGAGAACGGCGCATCGATCGTCGTCAACGATCTCGACGAGAAGGTCGCCCGCGAATCGGTCGATGCGATCCGCGCACACGGAGGCAAGGCCGAGGTCTGCGCGGGCTCGGTAACCGACGCCGCGCTCGCCGGCCGCCTCGTCGAAACGGCCATCGGCGCGTTCGGCACGTTCGACATCATCGTGAACAACGCCGGGTACACGCACGACGGCATGATCCACAAGATGTCGGACGAGCAGTGGCAGGCCATGCTCGACTGCCACCTCACGGCGCCGTTTCGGATCCTGCGCGAAGCGGGACGACACTGGCGGGAATGGGCCAAGGCGGAGAGCGCGAGCGGTACGCCGAAGCCGCGCAAGGTGGTCAATGTGTCTTCGACGAGCGGAGTTGCCGGCAATGCGGGACAGGTCAATTACGCCGCTGGAAAGATGGGGATCGTCGGTGTCACCAAGACACTTGCGAAGGAGTGGGGCCGGCTCGGCGTATGCGTCAACGCCGTGGCCTATGGGTTCATTGAAACCCGGCTGACGGCCGCAAAGGACCGGTCGACGAAGACCACGGTCGACGGCAACGAGATCGAGATCGGCATTCCCGAGCAGATGCGCGAAGCGGCCATTGCGCGCATTCCGCTCGGACGCCCGGGATCGCCGCGCGAAGCGGCGGGGCCGGTGCTGTTCCTCGCGTCACCGCTGGCGGATTACGTGACGGGTCACGTCGTGCTCGTGACCGGCGGCTCGTACATGTAGGGCGGCGACCCGGGACGCGTCAGTTTGTCGTTACGGTGGTCTGTTTCCGGATCAGGTCGGCGCGTGCGCGTCCCGATGCGGGCGGACTGCCTTCCTTGCAGGAGTCCGACGACAGTGTGGTCGTCGTGGTCGAACCTGGTGGGATCGGACTGTTCTCGAACTGAAGGTCGATGTCCGTCAGCGTGACGGTGATCTTGCCGTCGATGTCGTTGAGCTGACAATCGATGTCGTCGAGCACGGCGATCGGGTCGCCCGGATCGATCTCGCCGTCGGCCAGATTTCCGGGATTGTCGAGCAGGAAGACGACACCGAAGCTGCCCGGCTCGAGATCCGAGATCGTGAATTCGGTTTCGTTCTGGCCGATCACTGCAGCCTTCCCGACATTGTTGCCGCTCGGGTTCGGCGGACACGGACAATGGTTGTCGCCGTCGCCGTTGATGTTGTACACGAACACGACGATGTCGCGCGTCGTGACCGGGTCGATATCGTCGAGATTGCCGGTGAACGTGACCTTGGTCGGGCTGTCGTCGTCGTCGTGGCCGAACGAAATGTCGTCGCCGCCGCAGCCCGGCGCGAAGGCCACGGATGCCGCAGCCGCAGTTGCGAGAACGACCGCGGCGATATCGATCCCCCGGATCCTCATGCCCGTTCCTTTGCGGCAGCAGCAGTCGGCCGCGCCTGCGTTTGCGTGATTTCCGGATCGGTCGATCGCGCGACGATGTATCGCGGACGCTTCTTCACTTCCTCGTAGATGCGGCCGACGTATTCGCTGAGGATCCCGAGACTGAGAAGCTGCGTGCCGCTGAATACCAGCACGAGCACCACCAGCGACGTCCAGCCCGAGACCGCCGAGTTCGTGAAGAGCCGCACGGCGATCGAGTAAAACCCGTAAAGTATGCCGAGCGCTACCGTGACGACGCCGAGCACGGAGATCATGCGCAGCGGAACCGTCGAGAACGAGAACACGCCGTCGAGCGCAAAACGCAGCATGCGCGCGAACACGTACTTGGTGCTTCCCGCGAAACGCTCGCGCGCCGCGTAGGCTACGCCTTTGCGCCGGAAGCCGAGCCACGGAACCAGCCCGCGGACGAAAACAAATCGTTCCTCGCAGGCGAGAAGGGCATCGGCGACAACCCGGTCCAGCAGCCGGAAGTCCGCGCCGCCGGTCGGAATGTCGACGCCGGTAAGGCTGCGCAGCAGGCGATAGAACGATGCCGAAACGATTTCTTTCAGCGCGTGACCTTCGTTGCCTTCGCGGGTCGTGTAGACGACGTCGTATCCTTCCCGCCAGTGCTCGACGAGCGTCGGAATCAGCTCGGGCGGATGCTGCAGGTCCCCGTCGAGCGAAATCACGGCGTCGCCGCGCGCACGCGACATGCCGGCAAGAAGAGCCATCTGATGACCGAAGTTCCTGGAAAACGACAGGTAGCCTACGCGCGGGTCGCCCGCGGCGAGCTCGGCCAGTCGTTCGGCGGTGGCGTCGGTGCTTCCGTCGTCGACGAAGACCGCTTCCCATTCGCAGTCGAGGGGATCGAGGGCATCGTGGAGCCGCCGCGCCATCTCGGCGACGCAGCCGTCCTCGTTGAAGCAGGGAACGACGATGGAGAGCAGCGGCCGCTCGGGGCGATGTTTCTCGCGAGTCTGGAGCATCAAGGCGGCTCTCGTAAGTGGCGGCGCAGCGCGGTGTAGTGTAGAGACGAGGGCCCTGCATGTCGAACCAACCTGACCGGCATCGTTCGGACTTTGATCGGTGACATTCGCGCGCCTCGCGAAGATTCTCGCCATTGTGCTGGTTGCGTTCGCGCTGTGGCGGGCGCGCTCGCCCGAAGCGCCCGTGCACATCGTCGTCCTCGCGCTTCCGGGCGCATCCAGCGACCTCTTCACTGGCGGCGCACAGGCAACCACCCTTGCAAAAGGCCCCATCGCCGTTCCGCCGGCGACGACCGGCACGGCATTCTGGAGGCGGCTTTTTGCGGCTGCCGACGATGCGGGGCGCGATCCTGGCGAGCTCGAACCGGTCTGGGCGCAGGGCCGTTCGTCGGTCCGAATCGTTTCGGTGCCGTCATCCCTGATCGCGGAAGACAAGGCTTCGAGCGGAGACGTCGCGTTTGCAGGAAGCAGCGCCGGAGCCGTCGTCGAATCGGAAGACATCACCAGCGGACGGCTACCATCGCCTTACGACCGCGCGGCCGACTCGGTGGCTGCGGCCGCGGCGACGCTCGGTCGCGACCAGTGGAGCGACTGGATCACCGTCGACCCGCTTCCACCCGCGGCCCCGAAGGCTCCCGACGGGGCCGGCTCCAGCGCAGCACCGCCGGCTCGTCCTCCCGCCGCGCAGTTCCAGTTCGCGCGCTTCGGTGACAGCGCCTACTACTTTTCCCCGGCGTATGTTTTCGCAGCGTCGCCGGTTGCACGGCGGCCCTTTCTACGGGGCAAGGAGCGAGAGATCCGGCCGCTCGTCGCCGCGCATGCGATTGCGGTGACGAAGCGTCGACTCGACCCGTCGCGGGAGTTGTTCGCGAATCCGCGTGATGGGCGGCCGGTGATCATCTTCGATACGGCGAGCGAAGATACTGCCGCGGTCTTCTCTCCGGATACGACGCCGGCCGGCGTCCTCGAGCAGGTTCGCGATGCCATTGCCGGTGAAGTCGCGCTGCTTCGCCAGGCGGACGGCCCCCGGGAAATCATCGTCGCGATCGGCGGGCCGACGACCACCCGTCCGGCCGAAACGGCCGCGTGGTACCACATCGTCACGTTCTCCGGAGCGGCAAACGCAGACGATCGATCCTCGCAGCCGCTCGATTTCGAGGCGGCTCGCGCAATGCTTCGCTACGCGCTCGGCTTTGCGCTCGACGAGCGCGCCAGAAACCAAGTGCCTGCTGCGCTGGTACGAAGCGCGGCGATTCGCTCGCCTGTGGCCAGGCCTGCCGTGCCGGAATCGTCGCACCACCAGCTTTCGAGCTGGTCGGCCGAAACCCTCGAATCAGTTCCCGGCGCCTTCGGCAGCGGGCACTGAAGCCGCAGCGCCGGAGGCGGCCGCGAACAGCTCGGGGTTCTCCTTGTGCAGCCTCTTCGGCCACGACGTATCGGCGTAGGACGCGTCGAGCAGCTTTGCCATCTCGGCCGCGCGCTCGCGGTCGTGAATGGCAAGATAATTCTTCGCGAGGTGGAACAGGGTCTGCGCGCCGTAGTCGATGTTCGGGAAACTGAAGCGCAGGCGCTCGAACGTATCGATCGCGAGCTCCGGCCTGTCGAGCTCGGAGTAGGCCACACCGAGCTGAAGCAGCGCGGTAGCGATCTTGGGAGTGTCCTGATCGTCGCGCACGTACTCTCCGTGAATGCGCACGACGTCCTCGAAACGTTTGTCCTGATACGCCTGCTGCCCGGCGCGATAGGTCGCGTCGAGGTCGCGGATCCGGTAGCGCACCGTGAACGCCGCAGCCACGCACGCCAGCACGAGCAGGATGCCCAGCGGAATGCGGACGCGTGGAGGGGCAAGCATCGCACCGATCGGCCGCAGCACGCGCGTTGCCACTCTGGCGGTCGCGCGACGAACGCCGCCGTGCACGACGGTCGCGAATGCCCACAGGATTCCGACCCAGCTTACCGCCAGCGCAAACCAGTCGAGAGCGGTTTCCGAATAAACCATCTCGAAATGGCTTCCGGCCGGAGTGACCAGCATGAAGCCCGGTGACACCAGGCGAACCGGGGAACCGTCGGTCGCGCGCCAGCGCGGGAAGTACGAAACCTTGACGATGTGAGGACGTCCGGGGCACGTCGTGTCGAAGCTGATGCGTTCCTGCTCGAGCACGCTCGTCACCTTGCAGTCGCCGGCGATGGGTGAGCGCGGAATTTCGCGCACCGACGCCGTGTGCAGCGTGAAGTCGGAGGACTCGCCGGCGCCTGCGATTTCGGCAGGAACGAGCGGGAGATCGAGGAGCTCGGGGTGCTTGAACCAGCGATAGAACGCCGTGCGGTAGTCCGGCCCGGTGTAGAGAACAGGCTCGTTGGTCGCCGCAACGACGTAGCCGGTGACCCCCTCGGGCACATCGTAGACAGAGTACCCGCCCTTGTTGAAGATCCTGTGGAACGACGGATTGGCGTCGTACGCCGCGCGGGCCTTTTCGGTCGTCGCGACGATCGTTCCGACGTTGTAGGTGCGCAGATGCGGAAGCGCCGCGGCCGGATTGAGCCTCGCGTACGAGTACTGGTGGAACGGGCCGGACGTCTTCTCGCTGACTTCGGACTGCACGTAGAACACGAACGGCGAGTTCGGCGAGACCTGGTGGAACACGCCTTCGAGAGTCGACCGCCCGGCAAAGAGCGGGAGGTTCTCGAACGCACGTGAGCTTCCGAATCGGTTGTGCGACTGCGAGTGCTCGAAGACCATGCGCGGGGAGTTGAGATCGCCTTTCGCGCTTTCGTTGATCGAGTGGAACAGATCCCACGACGGTTTCTTCTCGTAACCGGAGTAGTTCCAGTCGAGCCATGACGGGAGGTAGCCGATGTGGTCGTAGGTCCAGCCCATGCAGACCATGAGGCCCGCCGTCGCGTAAACCAGCGGAAAGTGCAGCGGCGTACCAAGCCACGCGATGAGGTCGGCGGCGAGGAAGCCGAGGAAGATCTGGCCGATCGGAACGAAACGGATGTCCGGGAAACCGGTAATCGGCGAGATGCAGTACAGGATCACGCTGCCGAACACCGAAAACAGCATGAATCCGTGCCGGTCGGGTACGAACGGCTTCAAGCGCAGCGCCATCAGCAGCACGTTGATTCCGGACAGGATTCCGGCCGGCCACAGCAGCTGTGGAATCACCTCCTGCCATTCCTTGATGTTCCAGATCATCGTCCACTCGGTCGTGAACTTGACGCGTGGAACCAGCGGCAGACCCCAGAACGCGACGAGCAGCGCGGCGACCAGGAACGCGGGCGCGATGCGTGGCAGGACGAGCGCGCTGTCGGAGCGCGGGCGCACGAACCACAAGGCGAACCAGAGCGCTCCAATGAATGCGAACGCGTGCGAGAGACCGATCGCGGCCAGCAGCAGGCCGCTGACTACCCACGAACCGATGCCGCGCGAAAGGCGATAGAGATGACCGATGAATATGAGCGACAGCGACAGGCCGATGGCGTGGCAGAACTCCCCGGCGAGCACGCTCGGGATGTTGCCGCCCCACATCGAATTGCCCTGCTGGAACAGGAACGGAAGCACGGAGCCGGCGGCGAGGATCGGCGCACCGCGGCGGTAGCCGAACGCCCAGAACATGTATGCAGCGGCGAGCGGAAGCGTCGTCGGACCGATCAGCGTGACGAGCTTGAACGCGATCTCGAGCGGAATGACGTAGCCGAGCGCCGCAATCGCGAAGAACGGCAGCGTCGAATAGAAGTGAAAGATCGGGAATCCCGCGTAGTTTCCCATCGTCCAGCCGGTAAGCTGGAGCTTGGGGATCAGCACGTCGTGCATGATCAGCGCCGGATAGAAATGCGATGCGGTGTCGCCGCCGGCCGTCACCGAGCGCGTCAGCAGCGCTCCCCACGGCCACAACCAGCACAGAAAAGCCGCCGAGAGCAGCACGCAGAGGAATTCCGCGCCCTGGGGGATGGTTCGCCTGAGCGTCATGTCACGCAGTCTCGCGATGGCGCGAAATGACGCCGGCCAGCCACAGACCTTCGAGCAGGACGAGCAGCGCCGCCAGCGCTGCCGCAGCGTAGTAGAACTGCCGGGACGTGACCTTCACCTTGGCTGCGGTGATGCGCGCCATGCCACGGATCGTATCGGTCTGCGGAAACCCGGCGTCGTTTCCGGTCACGAACGCGAACAGATTGACCGACGTGCCTGCCAGCAGATCCTTGTTGCGAACGTGGAACTGCGTGCTCGTTTTGTCGCCGGACGCGAAGTCGAGCGTCACGTGGTCGGGTGTCACGTCGAAGCCCGATGGGGCAACCAGCCGTACCTCGAAGGACCCGGAGCGTTCGGACGGCTTTTTAAGGTTCAGCGTTGCCGTGGCCTGGCCACCGACCGCCAGGCTCGGCACGTCGAGGCTGCCGAAGATCTTCGGCGCAGGGCTTATGCCGACAGGCGCTACGGCCGTGCTGATGATCTCGAACTCATAACCGTTCGCATCCGAGTAGTGCGCGCGAAGCACGATCGCGTACGAGCCTCGCGCGATCTGGTCGGCCATGTGGAACTTCCAGACGTGATTCTGCCCGGGCGCGATCGCCGGGACTTTTTCGCCGTCGACGGTCTTGCCAAGCAGCTCCGCCTCGACGCGGACGTCGGAGGCCATCTCGTCTCCGGTGTGCGTCAGCGTGACCTCGGCGTCGATGCCGGGTCCGGCCGTCACTTTTGCATCGGTCTTGAAGCCGATCGTGCCGGCGCGCGCGTCGGTTCCTGCCGTGATCAGCAGAATCGAGACCAGAGCCGCGCGCGCGGCCGCCGCGTGGGGCCGACTGTGAAAAAGAAAGCTCACGCCGCGACGACGTCGTACTGTTCCTGGTGATAGGTCTCGGCGACTTTCAGTACGACGCCACGCCCGAGACGTTCCTGCAGACCGCGAATCGCATCCTCTTCGTCGTTGAAGAGATACGAGATCACGTCGCGATTGGCCCGCACGACCATGCGGCCGTGCGCGGACGGGGTGCGCGAAGCCTCGCGCTGGATCGCGCGCAGGATTTCGGACGCCACCGTGGGCACCGATTTCACGCGGCCTCGTCCGTCGCAGTACGGGCACGGAGCCGATAGCAGGCGCTCGAGATTCTCGCGCGTGCGCTTGCGCGTCATCTGGATCAGGCCGAGCTCCGAGATGCGAAGGATACTCGTGCGTGCCTTGTCGCGGGTCAGCGCCTGTTCGAGCGTGTCGGAGACGAGCTTGCGGTTGGCCTGATCCTCCATGTCGATGAGGTCGAGAATGATGATGCCGCCGATGTTGCGCAGGCGGAGCTGGCTGACGATTTCTTCGACGGCTTCGAGGTTGGTCTTCAGGACCGTCTCCTCCTGGCTGCGCCGCCCGACGAAACGCCCGGTGTTGACGTCGATCATCGTCAGCGCCTCGCCCTGGTCGATGACGAGGTAGCCGCCCGATTTCAGCCAGACCTTGGGCTCGATCGCCCGCGAGATCTGCTCTTCGACGCCGAAACGATCGAGAATGGGCTCGCTGTGGTTGTAGTGCTCGACCCTCTCGGCAAGACCCGGGAGGAACGAGCCGACGTAGTCTCGTGTACGAAGGAAATCGGCTTCGGTATCGACGACGATCTGGTCGACGTCCGGCGACAGCATGTCGCGCACGCTTCGCAGCACGAGGTCGAGGTCGGCGTGCAGAAGGGCGGGCGGCGAGGTCTTCGGCGCCTTGGTCTGGACTGCCGTCCAGATCTGCTCGAGGCCGCGAATGTCGTCGACGATGTCCTTCTTGGTAAGGTTCTGGCAAGCGGTGCGCGCGATCACGCCGCCGCTGGCCGGTTTGGCAGAAGAGATGATCTCGCGGAGCCGACGCCGTTCGCGGTCGTCGCCGATGCGTTTGGAGACACCCACGAGGTCGCCGAACGGCATGTAGACGAGATATTTCCCGGGCAGCGAGACGTGCATCGTGATGCGCGCGCCCTTGGTGCCCATCGGCTCCTTGGCGATCTGGACGATGACCTCGTCGCCGCGTTTCAGGCGCTCCTCGATCGGTACGTGACCGCGGCCCGAGCGCGACGGCTCGAACTCCGGATCGTCCGCGGCGGAGTCGTCGACGGCCGCCGGTGCATCGGTGACGACATCGGACGCGTGCAGGAACGCCGCTTTTTCGAGACCGATGTCGACGAATGCGGCCTGCATGCCCGGAAGCACGCGCAGCACGCGGCCCTTGTAGATGTTGCCCGCGGCCGCTTCTTCCGAGGCTCTCTCGATGTGAACCTCGGCGAGCACGCCGTTTTCGAGGAGCGCGACTCGCACCTCGTTGGGGTTTGAGTTGATGATGATCTGTTTGCGCAAGGTCGGGGTTCCTGTGGCGGGTGTCGGTGCGAATGCGTGCCGGCGGTCGATGAGGCGAGGGAGACGGACCGGCGCAGTTCGCGTATGGGCGCCGGTCGCAGCATCAGGGCCGCCGAAAAGTCCGGAACCTTACCATGGGGCGGCTGTGTATCAATGCGGGAACTCAGGGCTTTCGACCTTGACTGCGGTAGGCTCGATGGTAGCCTCCGCGGTAATGACGACTGCGGTGGCTTCGGCACCGCCTCTCCAAGGGAGGAGCCTGGTCCTGAACAGGGCCTTCTTGCCGATCCACGTAACCACCGTTCGGCGTGCTCTTTCTTTGCTCTATCGCGGCGTCGCGAAGGCCGTCGACAGCGAATACCAGACCTTCGATTTCCAGTCCTGGTCGGAGCTTTCGATCTCCGGATTCGATGCCGTCGGTCTGGTCGAAGGCGTCGTGCGGATTCCGCGTGTCGTGCTGCTGGTGTCGTTCGACAGGGTTCCGCACAGGCGCGTACGCTTCAGCCGCCACAACATCTTCGTGCGCGACGCCAACACCTGCCAGTACTGCGCGCGACGGTTCTCGCGGAGCGAGCTCAACCTCGACCATGTCATCCCGCGCTGCCGTGGCGGCCGGACGACGTGGGAAAACGTGGTCTGCTCGTGCATCGAGTGTAACCGGCGAAAGGGCGGCGGGGATCCCGATACCGCCGGGATGCGGCTGATCCGGGCTCCGCAGCGGCCGGCCTGGAGCCCCTTCGTCCAGAAGCAGTTCGGCGTCAGCGGCTACCGGGAATGGGTGCCGTTCCTGAGGGCTGTCGACACCGCGTACTGGAACGTCGAGCTCGATCCGGACTGACGTCTCTGCCGTTCCGAAGTCGTGAGCGGTGTAGTGAGCCGAGGTCGATCAGCCTCGGACCGTTGGTGAACCTCTGCATGAAGACCTGTGCGCTGTCTCCCGCGTCTTGACTCGCTTTTTCCCCACGTGGGATACTCGCCCGTCGGATGCGCCGCTTGCGGCCGTCGGCCCGCCGTATAGTGCCCAGACCCCAAGGGATCAGAGGATGAGGAAGAGGAGGAGAGGAAGGTGAGGATCAAACGGCTCGAGCTGACAGGCTTCAAATCTTCCAAGGACCGCACCGTCCTCGAATTCCCCGAGGGCATCACCGGGATCGTCGGGCCCAACGGCTGCGGCAAATCCAACATCGTTGATGCGCTGCGCTGGGTTCTCGGCGAGCAGAGCGCCCGCCACCTGCGCGGCCGCAGCATGGAAGACGTCATCTTTGCCGGCAACCAGCATCATGGCCCGCTCGGCATGGCCGAGGTCAGCATCGTCCTCGACAACGACAAGGGTCTCGAAGCACCGTCGGCCGAGCTCGGCGAGGACGACAACGAAGTGGTGCGCGCCCTGCGCAAGGTTCCCGAGCTGCAGGTCACACGCCGTCTGTACCGCTCCGGCGAGTCCGAGTATCTGATCAACGACCGCCCATGCCGTCTTCGCGACATCACCGAGCTCTTTCTCGGCACCGGCGTGGGGACCAAGGCCTATTCGATCGTCGAGCAGGGACGCGTCGGGCAGATCGTCGGCGCCAAACCGGACGAGCTGCGGCTGTTCATCGAAGAGGCCGCCGGCACGACATTGTATCGCAGCCGAAAGATTGCCGCGGAGCGCAAGATCGAACGCACCCGCGACAACCTGCTGCGAGTCAGCGACATCGTTCGCGAGCTCGAGCGCCAGGCGAACTCTCTTCGCCGCCAGGCGCGCGGCGCCGTTCAATACCAGGAGCTTCGTGCGCAGGAGGATCAGCTCGACCGCGTGTGGACGATGGTGCGGGTCGGTGCGGTCGATGCGCAGCTGCACGACGCAATGGAAGCAGCCGCCGAGCAAAGCGGGCGCGAGCATGCGCTTCGTCTCGAAATCGCACGCGGTCATCAGGAGCGCGAAGTTCTTCGCGAACGCGGGCGCACGATCGAAGCCACCCGTGAGTCCGCGCAGCAGGCTGTGTTTGCCGCACGTACGCGCGTGACCGAAACCGAGCAGGAACGGCGGCATCTGATGCAGCGCCGCGGCGAGCTCGAGTCGCTTCTCGGCGAATCCGGAACCGATCTGGCGAAGCTCGACGAGCGAATTGCCGGGCTGTCTGGCGAAGCCGCAGAAGCCGAGCGCCGCCGCGATGAGCTTTCCACGCGTTACGACGAAGCCATGCAGGTTTGTGCGCGTGTCACGGCACGCGTGCGCGAATGCGACGAGCGCTATTTCTCATGGTCGGCGGAGGCCGATGCGATGAGGACGCGGCTCATCGAAGCACTCGGGGCAACCGCTGCGCTTCGCAACGAGCGCGCGGCTGTCGCCCGCCAGATCGAAACTGCCGAAGCGCGTGAAGCCCGCCTCCGCTCGGAAGACGAAGCGCTCGCGACGGTCAAGCAGAGGCTCCATGAAGAGCTCGCCGCCGCTGAACAGAAGCTCGCCGAAATGGGGCAGGCGCTCGACGCCGCCGAGGGCGGAAAACACGAGCTCGCCGCGCAGCTCAGCGCAGCGCAGACCCGACGTGGAATTGCACAGACCGAATCCGAACGCTGGCGCGACGAATGCGCGCTGCTCCGCTCACGGCTCGAGTCTCTCGAGGAGCTGCATCGCGGTTTTTCCGGATACAACGACGGCGTGCGCGCGTTCATGTCGAACGGCGGCCGCGAACGGGCGGGCGCACGCGCTGTGCTTGCCGACGTGATCGAGATCGAGACCGGCTTCGAGCGTGCCGCTGCAGCCGTCCTCGGCGAAGCGCTCCAGTACATCGTCGTTCCATCCACCGAGTCCGGAATCGAAGGTGCGAAATATCTTCGGGAGCAATCCGCAGGCCGCGCGACGTTCCTGCCGATGACATCTGTGCTCGCGCACGATGCCGTGAGCGCAGATGCCGAGCGGCTGTCCGCGCACGTTCGTGTGCGTGAAGGTTTCGAAGCCGTGGTGGCGCCGTTGCTGGCAGGTTGCGTCGTCGTGGCCGACCTCGACGACGCGCGTCGCCGGTATGAGGGCGGGGATGGCGGGCATACGTTCGTCACCGTCGAAGGCGAGCTCGTCGGCAGAAGCGGCATCGTCACGGGCGGAAGCGAGAACCCGGTCGACGAAGGGCTGCTTCTGCGAAGCTCCGAGCTTCGACGCATACGCGAGGCCCTCGACGGTGCGATGCTTTCGTCGCGAACGGCCCAGGACGAGCTTCGCGCCGCGGCCGATGCCGCGGCGGGCCTCGACAGCCGGCTGGCGGACCTCGACAGGGAGCTTCATCTGTTGACCGTCGAGCGCGTTCGCTGGAGCGGGGAAAAGCGTCTTCACGAGCAGAACGGTGCGCGAACCGAGGACCGCCTTCGCGCGGTCCGGCTCGAGCTCGACAGCGTCCATCGCGAGCGGCTGGCGGTGCTCGCGCGGCAGCGGGAGTCCGAAGCCATTCTTCAGACCACCGAGGAGCAGGCGGCGCGTCTCGAGAGCGAGCGTGCGCAGCTCGAGATTGAAGGGAAGGCGCTCGAAACGGCCCGGCGCCAGGCGCTGACTGACCTTGAACAGGCACGGGTAGCCGAGGCGGAAGCGCGCCAGCGGATCGAGGCTCTGGCGTCGCAGCTCTCCGGGATCGCCATTGCCCGGGACGAAGCGGCAGGTCGCCGCGAGGCTCTGCTGGCCAGGGTCGAGCGCTCGCGGCTGGAGATCGCCAGTGTCGGGGCGCGTCTGACGGACCCGGTGCTGGATCTCGAACGCCTGAAGAGCCGCTGTACGGAGGCGGAAAGCGCCCTCGAAGCGGTCGATGTCGAAGCGGACGCCGCTCGCGCATCCCTTCAGGGAATCGACAAGGACCTCGACGGCCTGGCGGCCCGCCTCGATGCGGCGCGTGCGGAGTTCGGCCGCTGCGAGCTGCGCAGGAAGCAGTGCGAGCTCGAGAGGGAAACGCTGATCGCCGGCATCGCCGAGCGTCTCGGCATCGGCGCGGAGGAGCTGCTTGCGACCGAAGTTCCGGCGGATTCCGACGCGGCTTCGCTGGCCGGCGACCTGGAGGCCGTGCGCGCGAAGATCCGCCGGCTCGGGACGGTCAATCTCGGAGCGGTGGCCGAGCTGGAAGAGATCGAAACGCGCCTGGCGGAGCTTTGCGGACAGCGCGACGATCTCGAGAAGTCGATCGAGGATCTGCGCGCGACCATCGCGCGGCTGAACAAGCTGTCGCGGACGCGATTCCACGAAACCTTCGACGAGGTAAACCGCATCTTCCAGCTGACGTTCCCCAAGCTGTTCCACGGCGGAAAGGCGTCGCTATCGCTGACGGACCCGGAGAACCTTCTGGAGACAGGCGTCGAAATCTTCGTCCAGCCGCCGGGAAAGCGCCTCGGAAATCTCGACCTCCTGTCGGGCGGAGAGAAGGCAATGACTGCCATCGGCCTGATTTTCGCGCTGTTTCTGCACAAGCCGAGCCCGTTCTGTGTGCTCGACGAGGTCGATGCTCCGCTCGACGAAGCCAACATCGGACGCTTCGCGCGGATCGTGGCAGAGATGTGCGACCGCTCGCAGTTCCTGCTCATCACGCACAACAAGCGCACGATGGAGATCTGCGACACCCTGTACGGCGTTACGATGCCGGAGCCGGGAATTTCCAAGATGGTCTCGGTCGACCTGTCCCAGGCAGCATAGGCGGGAGCTACGCTGCAGCGACCGTTTGACTCCGCTGCTGCATGCCACTTAAACTCCCGACTCCAAGTTGCGTCTGACA